>JANJXE010000163.1 GCA_024709185.1 Paludibacter sp. | reverse complement strand
GCTTCGCAAAGTGCGGCAGAGAAAGCTGGTATTAAGGAAGGAGACGTTATTACAGCTGTGAATGGGGTTGCCGTAAAAACGGTGGCTGAACTTCAGGAACAAATCGGTCGCTACAGTCCGGGCGATAAAGTGACCGTGGATGTGGTTCGCGACAATAAAACATTGAAAGTAAAAGCTGAATTGAAAAACCGTCAGGGTACAACTTCTACAGTAACTTCCGATTTGAGTATTGATCTTTTGGGAGCAAGTTTTAAATCGGTAGATGATAAAGTGAAATCCAAATTTGGAATTGACTATGGAGTGGAAGTGAAATCGGTTAGCAGAGGAAAATTTGCTGATGCAGGTATTAAAGCCGGTTATATCATTCTGAAAATCAATAATCTGAAAATGAGTAGCGAAGAGGATATAAAAACGGCAATGGAATCGGTGGCTGAGAATACTGATGAAAATAAAGTATTGTGGATTAGCGGATTCTATCCAAATGGAAAAACGGCATATTTTGCCATCCCTCTCAATAATTAAGTAGTTGATTGATAACTAATAGGTAACATTAATAGTAGGTGTTAGTTTTAATGAGGTCTCAGTCTCCTGATGTATTTCGGGAGACTGACTTATATTACAGAATCTTATCAACAGAATAAAACTTTTTACCGAATGAAACGTTTCAGATGGTAAGGTGTACTAAAAGTGTTATATTTTCGTTGTAAAGAGGATTTTACGTGATATACAACATTCTTTTGTGTTTGGGTATGTCGATTATTTTTACTAATTTTGCACGCTAATTTTCAGAAGAGAAATGAGACAACTTAAAATTACAAAGTCAATTACCAACAGGGAAAGTGCTTCACTTGATAAATATCTGCAAGAGATTGGTCGTGAAGATCTTATCACTGTTGAAGAGGAAGTGGAACTGGCTCAGCGTATTCGAAACGGCGATCGTATTGCTCTCGAAAAGCTAACCCGCGCCAATCTCCGTTTTGTTGTTTCTGTTGCAAAACAATATCAAAACCAGGGTCTGAGTTTACCTGACCTCATAAACGAAGGCAATTTGGGATTAATTAAAGCGGCTGAGAAATTCGACGAAACGCGTGGTTTCAAGTTTATCTCGTATGCTGTATGGTGGATTCGTCAGTCGATTTTACAGGCTCTTGCTGAACAATCGCGTATCGTTCGTTTGCCTCTGAACCAGGTGGGCTCTCTGAATAAGATTAACAAGGCTTTTTCGAAATTTGAACAGGAAAACGAGCGTCGTCCATCTGCTGAAGAGCTGGCCGAACAACTGGATATTCCTGTAGATAAAATAGCCGATACCATGAAGGTTTCGGGACGTCATATCTCGGTGGACGCTCCTTTTGTTGAAGGAGAAGACAACAGTTTGCTTGACGTGATGATTAACGATGATTCTCCTAATGCCGACCGGGTATTGATGAATGAATCTCTGTCCAAGGAAATTGAACGTGTGTTGGAAAATGCACTGTCGGATCGCGAACGTGATATTGTAAAAAAATTCTTTGGTTTGGGCGTACCTGAAATGACGCTTGAGGAAATTGGTGATGAATTTGGATTGACACGCGAACGTGTTCGCCAAATCAAGGAAAAAGCCATTCGTAAACTCAAACCACATTCCCGAAGCAAACTCCTGAAAAGCTTCTTAGGATAATGATAAATGATTAATGATAAATGATTAATGGGTGAGGCTAAGTAGAGATATACATTTAAATAGTTTTGTACGGTTACAAAGAAAAATTAAAAGTATATCGAATCTATCATACCACTCATTAATCATTTATCATTAAATATTAATCATTTATTCTTGATTGCTTCCATGATTTTTGTTTCGAGCTCGGCAGCAAGCTCGGGATTATCGCGAATCACAGCTTTTGATGCATCACGTCCCTGTGCCAGTTTGGTTTCTCCGTAACTGAACCACGAACCGCTTTTCTTCACAATTCCGTATTCTACTCCCAAATCAAGGATTTCTCCGGTTTTGGAAATTCCTTCACCAAACATAATGTCAAATTCGGCTTTGCGGAAAGGGGGGGCCACTTTGTTCTTCACTACCTTTACACGGGTTTGGTTACCAACTGCTTCATCTCCTTCTTTCAACTGCGAAACACGACGAATGTCGAGACGAACAGAAGCATAAAATTTCAAAGCATTACCGCCGGTAGTTGTTTCGGGATTCCCAAACATAACACCTATTTTATCACGTAACTGGTTGATGAAAATACAGGTTGTGTTGGTTTTATTGATGTTGGCAGTGAGTTTACGTAAGGCTTGTGACATCAGACGGGCCTGTAAACCCATTTTCGAATCTCCCATGTCACCTTCCAACTCTGCCTTAGGTGTCAATGCAGCTACAGAGTCAATCACTACGATATCTACTGCTGATGAACGAATCAGTTGATCGGCCACTTCCAGAGCCTGCTCGCCATTGTCGGGCTGTGAAATAAGCAATTCGTCGGTGTTCACACCCAGTTTCTCAGCGTAAAAACGGTCGAATGCGTGTTCCGCATCAATAATTGCTGCAATTCCACCTGCTTTCTGCGCTTCTGCAATCGCGTGAATAGCCAGGGTGGTCTTTCCCGACGATTCCGGACCGTATATTTCAATTACTCGTCCTCGTGGATATCCCCCAACTCCCAACGCGGCATTCAGGCCAATTGAACCGGTCGAAATAACCGCAACTTCTTCTACC
>JANJXE010000160.1 GCA_024709185.1 Paludibacter sp. | reverse complement strand
GGCCTGTAAAATCCGGGAAGTTGTTGGTTTCGTGCAGTACTTCAACACCTTCTTTCCACTTGCCCTTGTAAATCAAATCCTGCCATTCGGGCATTTTATTACCCAGTGGGCAACCCCACTGGCAGAAAGGAATTCCGCAGTCCATACAGCGTGATGCCTGTAATTTGCGGTCTTCACGGTTCAATGTTTGTTCTACCTCGCCGAAGTCGTAAATTCGTTCGCTAACCGGCCGGTAACCCGCTTCCTTGCGGGGTATATAAGTGAATGCTTTTGGATTTCCCATTGTCGTAATTAATAATCGCGTTGTACTTGTGCTATCTTCTTGTTGATGGCTTCCATCTTTTCTTCCTGCAATACTTTCTTGTATTCAATAGGAACTACCTTGATGAATTTGTCCACCGCATCCCGCCAGTTATCGAGAATTTCTTTGGCACGAACACTGCCTGTGTACTGAAAATGACGGGTAATCAGGCTGTGCAGTTCCTTGCTGTCCATGCTGTCCTCGATGAGCGACAACTCGACCATTTCCATATTACAATAGAAGTCGAAGTCACCGTTCTCGTCATACACATAAGCAACTCCACCACTCATACCGGCTGCAAAGTTGCGGCCTGTGGAGCCAAGCACTACGGTGCGACCGCCAGTCATGTATTCGCAGCAATGGTCGCCTGCTCCTTCTATCACAGCTATCGCTCCGGAGTTACGCACACAGAATCGTTCACCTACCACACCATTAATAAACACCTCGCCGGAGGTTGCTCCATAAAGCATGGTATTACCTGCAATGATGTTTTTCTCAGGGCTGAAGGTATGACCGGCAGGCGGCACCACAATCAGTCGCCCTCCCGAAAGTCCCTTTCCTAAATAGTCGTTGGCATCACCTTCGAGGCGGAAAGTGGCTCCTTTACTCAGGAAAGCTCCAAAACTTTGTCCGGCCGAACCAGTAAACGACGCCGTAATGGTTCCTTCGGGAAGACCAGCATGGCCGTAGCGTTTGGCTATCTCACCCGAAAGCATGGCTCCTACAGCGCGATCAGTATTTTTAATTTCACTTTTAATTTCAACAGGAACACACAGATCCAGTGCCGGAAGCGCTTTTTTAATCAATTGCTTATCCAGCACAGTGTCGATTTTGTGCTCCTGGTTTTTTACATGCCTTAAAGCAGCTCCCTCATGCATGGGTTTGAAATCAGTAATACGGGATAAATCAACTTTGGCAATTTTGGCAGGTCCTCCTGTTTGACGGCGTTTTAATAAATCGGCACGGCCAATAATCTCATCCATTGAACGGACACCCATTTGTGCCAGGTGTTCGCGTACATCTTCGGCAAGGAATTTAAAAAAGTTTACCAGGTATTCGTGGCGACCGGTAAAGTGCTTGCGCAAGTCCTCGTCCTGGGTAGCAATCCCTACCGGACAGGTATTCATGTGGCATTTACGCATGATCACACAACCCAATACAATAAGAGCACTTGTGGCAAAACCAAATTCTTCGGCACCCAACAGCGCAGCAATTACTATGTCGCGACCGGTTTTTAACTGACCATCCGTTTGCAATACAATTTGTCCACGCAGGTTATTCAGTACAAGTGTTTGCTGCGTTTCGGCCAATCCGATTTCCATGGGCAGACCAGCATGTTTGATGGAGCTCGACGGACTTGCACCGGTTCCACCTTCGTAGCCGCTTATCAGAATTAAATCGGCTTTGGCTTTTGCTACACCGGCAGCAATAGTGCCAACGCCACTTTCCGAAACCAGTTTTACACTGATGATGGCCGTTGGATTGATGTTCTTTAAGTCGAAAATCAACTGTGCCAAATCCTCGATGGAATAAATATCGTGGTGGGGCGGAGGAGATATGAGTGAAATTCCCGGAATGGAATGGCGTGTCTTGGCGATAATTTTATCTACCTTGTAGCCCGGAAGCTGTCCACCTTCGCCCGGCTTGGCACCCTGTGCAATTTTAATCTGCAGTTCATCGGCATTCACCAGGTATTCGGCAGTAACACCAAAGCGACCGGAAGCAACCTGCTTGATAGCAGAACGTGTGCTCAAACCATCGGTGCGTTTTTTATAGCGTTCGGGATCTTCACCCCCTTCACCAGTATTCGACCTACCACCGAGTATGTTCATCGCCATCGCCATGGCTTCGTGAGCCTCCCGACTGATGGATCCGTACGACATTGCTCCGGTAACGAACCGACGGTAGATGTTTTCAATCGGTTCTACCTCATTGATATCGATGGGATTGGGTTTATATTCCAGCAAATCGCGGATAAACACCGGCGATGCTTTCTCATCAGCTGCTTTTACATATTCTTTGTACTTCTCATAATTGCCTGTTTTAGTGGCAATTTGCAATCGGGCAATGGTTTCCGGATTCCAGGCATGCTGTTCACCTTCCATACGGAATGCGTACTGTCCCAGATTGAGTAATACCTGATCGTTGCCTTCGCTTGGGAAAAATGCACGGTTGTGCGGTTCCAGCACTTCATTGGCTATATCTTCCAAATCGATTCCTTCAATTTTGGAAACCAACCCTTTGAAATAGGTATTTGTTACCTGAGTTGATATCCCGATGGCTTCAAAAATCTGTGCACCGCGGTAACTTCGAATGGTTGAAATACCCATTTTCGACATAACCTTCAACAGGCCTTTGTTTACTGCCTTAATGTAATTTTTTTCAGCGGTATGAA
>JANJXE010000127.1 GCA_024709185.1 Paludibacter sp. | reverse complement strand
GCCTCGCCAATCACCAAAACATCTTCGCTGGAGGTAGAGACATGAGTCGTTACTTCTTTGGTAAACGACTCAGCACTGCGTATTTCAACCTGACTTTCGGGATTGTCTTTCCTTTCCAGTTCAATATACGCTTCCCGCACTTCCAGAATATCGAGTTTACCCTGAGCCAGTTCCTGGTAAAAGTCGCTTACCGTTTTATAGCCCTTCTTTTTAGCAAGTTTGGAGATTTTACCTTCCTCCAGTTCCAGTTTCCAGTTCTTAAACCTGCGCGTCACAATCTCGCGACCCAGTTCAGCATCTTTAAATTCAATCTCCTTGAGTGCCTGTCGGATTTTATTTTTTGCTTTCGAAGTAGTCACCAGATTTAACCACGACTGGTTTGGCTTTTGAGTGGGAGACGTAAGCACTTCGACTGAATCGCCATTATTGAGCACATACTTGATGGGCACATTCTTGTTGTTCACTTTTGCACCCACACAGCGGGTACCTAATCCTGAATGAATGGAGAAAGCAAAATCGAGAACAGTTGCACCTTTGGGTAGTTTGTGTAAATCGCCATTGGGTGTAAAAACAAAAACTTCCTCGTTATACATATTGAGTTTAAACTCATCCATGAAATCCACCGCATTCAAATCGGGATTTTCCAGAATTTCGCGGATGTTCTTCAACCATTCATCCATTCCGTTTTCACCTTTAATACCCTTGTATTTCCAGTGAGCAGCCAGCCCCTTTTCAGCCACTTCATCCATGCGTACAGTCCGAATCTGAACTTCCACCCATTTCCCCTGCGGACCTAGCACCGTTGTGTGAAGGCTTTCGTAGCCATTGGTTTTGGGTATCGACAACCAGTCGCGCAAGCGCTTGGGATTCGGCTGATACATATCGGCCACTACTGAATACGCCTGCCAGCACGCGGCTTTTTCCTTCTCGACCGGAACATCGAAAATAATACGAATTGCAAATAAATCGTAGATATTCTCAAATGAAGTATTTTGCTTTTTAATTTTGGTATATATCGAATGAATTGACTTCGTTCGACCTTTTATTGAAAAAGGGTACCCCATTGTCTCCAGTTTCGCTGACAGCGGCTCAATAAATCCGTTGATAAACTGATCCCTTGAACGTTTCGTTTCATTCAGTTTACGGGCAATTTCAGTGTAAATTTCCCGATTGGTGTATTTCAGCGATAAATCCTCGAGTTCTGTTTTAATTTTGTATAAACCCATACGGTGCGCCAGAGGAGCATACAAGTAGGAACATTGCCGGGCAATAAGCTGGCGTTCGTCTTCAGGATAGGACGAAAGAGTACGCATGATGTGAAGTTGTTCAGCAATAATTATCAGGATAACCCTCACATCTTCGGCAAAAGATAAAAAAAGCTTGCGAAAGTTTTCAGTTTCAACCGAGGTATTCTTGTCGTAAAGTTCTTTAACCCTCAATAAACCAGAAACAACAGTACTTAAAGGAGTAGTAAACTTTTTCTCCAACTCCTGAACTGTCACCCGCCCCGATTCAATAAGATCGAGCATCAGAACAGCCAGGGCTGCAGTCCGACCCAATCCTGCCTCATTCAGCACAATTTCCAGAACAGATAATTTAAACAGCACCTTATCCGCTTTTACCTCACTTGCAGCTGACGAGTCGTTGTACAGTTGCCGGAGCCACGCCAATAGTTGGGAACGTTCAGAAGGTGTAAACAGTCGGGGATGACCCATTACCAGGCGTCGATAGAGTGAGGGGATGGGAGCAGATATGTTCATAATTTCGTCGAAACTGTTGAAATGCAAATATACAACAGAAAAATAAAGAGTGATACCAAAAAGGCACAATTTATAAAAACTAAACGTTGTTTGTAGGAAGTGGTAAAAAAATTATCTAAAAAAAGACTCCGATTATTGGGAAGTTTGGTTTTTCTTTTCTAAATTTGCAAGCTGAAATATACTTTGGTAAGTAAAAACCCGGAATAATACAAAAAACGATATAAATGAAAACAACAATCAAAATTTTACTGCTGGTTGCTATTGCGGCACTTGGTTATTTTGTAATCATGAGTGTGATGACTCCGATTCAGTTTGAAACAGAACGAGCCAAGCGCGAAAAGGTGGTTATAGAACGACTGATTGATTTGAGAACAGCCCAGATAGAGTACAGGGATCAGAAAGGACGTTACACAGCAGGCTTGGATACGCTGATAAATTTCCTTCAAACCGGTAAAAAAAGAATGGTACTCAAAGAAGGTATGTTGACCGATGCTCAGCTTCAGGCAGGTCTTACTGAAGCTAAAGCAGTAAGAATTGTTCGTAGTGGTAATCAGAAAGAAATTATCGCAAATGGTTTGCAAAATTTCCGTCGTGACACGACCATGACGAATTTGCTCAACGCACTGTATGACGGCAAATATACTGTTGAGAATGTTGCTGAATTACAGTACATTCCATTCACCGAGCAAGCTCCGTTCGAAGTTGAACTCAACAACAGCTATGTAAACAGCACAGGAATTAACATTCCATTGATTGAAATACGTGCTCCGTATATGGTTTATCTTTCGGATATCAACCGTCAGGAAACCCTGAACCTGATAGATCTTCAGGAGAAACTGGAAAAATACGCAGGTTTGAAAGTGGGTTCTGTAATCGAGCCTAATAACTTTGCCGGCAACTGGGAATAATTGAACGTAAAAAGGGGGAAATCATGCCTCATAGCTTAGTAGAAAAACCCCACAGCTTATCCATCCGGATTTATCCGGGTGGATTTTCTTTCTATGTATACGGAGAAAAAAATCACCTGATTTCCCAAAAGACGGTTGATATAGATTTATATAAACCATCCAACATCAGTATACTCGACCGTCAGGCTGAAATCAACCGTCCTTAC
>JANJXE010000042.1 GCA_024709185.1 Paludibacter sp. | reverse complement strand
AAGGATTTCCTACAATCCCTACAAAATACTCATATCCACCACGACCATTTTTGTTGGGATCTGTTTTCTTTTGTGAAAAAACCGGAGTTACAATCAGAACACTAAAAAGTGTCAATACTAATACATTCTTTTTTTTCATATACACTATAAAATTGGGGCGTTTGCCTGTTTAATATTTATCTTCAATAGCAATATAATTTGCTGATTACTTAATAATTAACTGTTTAAGTTTATAGTTACTACCTTGTCGGATGTGTACAAAGTAATTACCTGCTGCCAAATCGCTAACACAATAGCTACCCGATTGATGTTCAAACTGTTTCACTAATTGTCCCTTCAGGTTGTAAATAAGCACTTCATCAATATCTTCTCCAGTTGAGATAGAAAATACCCCGTTTGAAGTTGGATTAGGATATATATTGAACTGGTCTCTTTCCTGATTAAGCATCTCAATATCTGTAGCTTCATCTATGGGAATAAATGAATATTCAAGGTTGATACTCTCATTGGGCTGAAGTGAAACCGGCTGCACAACGAATCCATTTTCAATGGTTAAATCATCAGCTGTAGTTTTCAAAAAGCGTGGCATCTTCATGCGAAGTGTTCTGCTTCTTACCGAATTTGCTTTGTTAGTGATAGTCACCTTCATATGATCCATACTACGATCTGCACTGATTTCCAAAGCACCTTTGGCTAGCAACTTATCGAATGACACGTTTTTATATTCCCAGGAAGAAGGAATTGCCGGGAAAATATCGATGATTACATCATCATCAGGATCCAAAAGCATTTGAGTTAAATTGCATATGTATGCACCGTGAGCTCCAATTTCAGGTGTGTATTTATAACCCGGAGCATCGGCATTTTCAGCAAAACTGGTTTCATCGAGCAGAACATCGGGTCGTTCGAAATTCTTCAACCACATCAGAGAATGGTCGCCTCTGTAGATTTTTGCAGCATGAACCCCCGACCATGCGTTATTAAAGCAGTAGGATTGAAAGGTCCCCTTGAAGTTATCAATAGCTCGTATGGCTCTTGGATCGTGTTTGTCGATCACATTTGCCCACCATAAAGGGTAAAAATTTGGAGCTGTACCTTCACCTACACTTGGATGATACCCAACCGCGCCCGACAACAAGGTGTCACCATTCAATATACCCTGAGGCATCAAAATTTTATTTGTGTATTTTGATATCCACTCCGGTCTTGCTATACCTCGCTTTACGCATTCCTGGAATCCGGCCAAAACAGCTCCTTGTTGCATGCTGTTTGGAGCCTTACCATCCTGAAAAAAGCCACGTGCATTCATTACCAACTCTTCGAGGGCAACATAAGTTGTCGACTCCAACACATCATGTGCTGCTGCTGCAAACGATTGATCATCAGTATAATCCAGGTAATTCAGAGCCATCTTTGCGGAATTGATTCCAGGATAATTCTGCCACAGATTTTGTCCTTCGAAAGGCTCTCCTTGTATAGTCATTGTTCCATCGTAGCCCATCAGGGTAGTATAAATGGCACCTTCTTTGTATTTTCTGAACACATTGTGATGCTGCACTCCGTTCACTGCCTGCTCTTTGGCTTTTGGCAAAACAGCATATACCCAATCGGCAATATTTTTTGTTTCGTTTATACGACCTGTGTAAGCCATCGCATAGGAACTAAATGGCAAATCATATTCTGGACACACTGCACCGAAGAATCCATAAATATCAGTACCAAAGCAACCCGGAGGAATATTCCCATTGCCAAAATAAACACCATGGTAGTAGAGTGATTGTGAATACAGTTTCATCACCTGATTATCCGGAACAGATACTTTTGATACATTTAAAAATTCATTCCACCAGTTGGCTGTCTGAGATTTTAAGGCATCATATCCAGAAGCTTTAGCTCCCGATGCAGCGTTCCAGGCATGATCCCAGGGCACAGTTGGGGTGAGCGGATTATAAGAAGATTTAGGAGCAATGTAGAATGTACTGGTTCCATCAGCTGATGTTTGCGAATAAAAATCGCTGGTGGCCGAAACAACCGGTGCGGAGGTAGCTTCAACTGCAACTGCTACTGCACAATTGCTTGTGTTTTGACGGACAGTAGACACTACCCCTCCGATTGCACCCGCATTTCGGTTCGTAGTATTAATAGCATCTCGTACAAAAGGTGCTTCTTCTCCATCGTAATACGTTCCAAACCATTCTACCTTTTCGTTTATGGCCAAATTGAGTTTAATTGGTGAAGGAGCTCCGTTATCCTTTATCCTGATAACCAATATACCTTCAGGGGTAATAAATGTTTCGCGAACTGAGTTAAACAACTTACCTCCCACATTTAATGTCAGCTTTGTTTCAAGCACACCTGTTCTTATATCCAGATTTTGTTCAAAGTTTGTAATAGTACCGGGTGATAGCTGATCTCCATATCCGCCTTTTATATGAAACGGACTGTACCTGTGGCCGGTAGTATCCCACCAGTATTCGTACCCAAACGAAGGTGTATGGTTATAGTCTCGTACAGCATTAGGTGCTGTATGGTACCCAAAACCCCAGGGATCCACACGCATGGTTGTTCCACCTAAACCGATAGTTTGATACTGAAATTTCGGATTATTTAATCGGGTCATACCCGATTTATTAAATGTAGCAGCTCCTAAATTTTCGTTCCAAACATCATCAACAGCTGCCTGGCTATTGTTAAATGCAATTTCATTAATCAGCGTTGAAGCGCCAAACCAATTCGAGGCTGGATTAGCGGAAGCATTATGGGGCAGTTCTAATTTGACCGATGTAATTTGACCGGTATATTTTGCTCCCCAACCCGGATCAGAAGCCTGAATATTAACTCTTACAGAATTCTTGGTAGGATCTAAATCAAAATAAGCATAAGCAATCGTATTATCCGGCTTTCTAAGTTCCAGTAAGGCTTTTACAGGAGTAGTTACCGGCCATCCAACTGTCTGATAGATTATATCACAGAATGGGTAAAGGGCAGCATCAAATTCAGTATCAACTTCAACCTGTGGAAACCAAAGTTGTGGTCCATCATTTACAGCTTTATTTTCATACTTCATAACCATGGATCCATTTTGCCATGCTAATGTAATGTCTCTTAAGTTTCCATCTGCAACTTCCCGCCATCCTTCCAGTCCTTCATTGAATGTCCAGGGTTTTACAGTTTTTGGAGGTGTTAAACCATCTGCAACAAGCTCATCATATGACAATACATAATTATATATGGTAAGTTCGTCCAACACTGCTTTCAGGCCATTTGTACCCAACGACAAATTGCCTGTACGGTTTTGAGTGGACAACTGCAAATCGGTTACTGTTCTGATTCCATTGATATAACAGTTCAAAATACTTCCATCTATCGTAATAGCCAGTCGTTGCCAAACATTATTATTCCAGGGTTCTGCAATAATTTTCCAGGTACGGTAATCTCTTACACTCAGATTATTCTGAAGGAAAGCCACTTCAAAGTTGGTTGAACCAAATGAAA
>JANJXE010000550.1 GCA_024709185.1 Paludibacter sp. | reverse complement strand
CCATCTGTCGAAGCGGCCAGCCACGGGCGAGGCTGCTTGGCTTCCAGCGTCATCGTCTCCCCGGTCTCCGTATCCAGCAGCGTGGTCACCAGCGTGTCGTTGCGCGAGGCCTTCACGATGGCGCTATCGATCACCACCTTGGCCGGATCGTCCGCGATCGCAGCAGGCAAGCTCAGCGCACGCTTGGCAGCCTGCGGCCGTGCTTTGACCGTCTGCGTCTTGATGGGCGTCTGCACCTTGGGCATCGACGCAACCGCCGGTGCCGGCGTGGCGATCTCGTGCTGCAGCGGCGGGCCTTTTATCACGTACACCAGCAACAAGATCAGGGGAATAATCCCCGCCGCCGCCATCAGCCATTTATGCATACGGCACCTCCCCATTGCGCGTAAACCGGCTCCAGCTTCACCAGAATCCGGCGCGGGTAGCCCAGATTCTCCCGGCAGGCCCAGCCTGCGCGGAATGCCAGGCACGGCTTGCCTGTGCGCAACTCCTTCTGCACATAGCCAAGCCCGCCGTTATAGGCGCGCAGCGTCAGCGCCATGCGTTCGCAGCGGCCGGATTCGCCAGGAATCCTGTCCCACAGCCACTTGTCGTATCCCACCAGTGCGCGCATGGCCCAGGCCGGATTGCGCGGCTGGCACTCTGCTGAGGAAAGCTTGTTGATCTCGCACCACCAGCGCGCCGTTGCTGGCATGAACTGCGCCATGCCCTGCGCACCCACATGCGACACCGCATTCGCGTCCCACAGGCTCTCCTGGTGTATCTGCGCGGCAAAGGTGGCTACCGGCGCGTCCAATCCCCACGCCAGGCGCGCATTGCGCGTCAGATCGCGCTGATACCGCATGGCCTCGCGTGGCACATCCGCCGCAAAAACTGCAGCCAGTGGCAGCAGCAACAGCACCACGGCCAGCAACAGCATCACCCACGAAGCGGTTCGAGGGATGCGCAACTCAGGCTCCCAATGCAACGCCGATGATGCAGGCTGACACGATCAGCGCCCTGCGCAGCATTGCCCCGGAAAACAACCTGTCTCGCTGTCCCGCCTCAAATAGATCGGGCCTTGCATAAGGAAACAGACCGCGATCGATCCAGTAGCCAAGCCAGGCCGCCAGAGAAATCAGGTTCAGCTTGTACAGCGTCACCGG
>JANJXE010000418.1 GCA_024709185.1 Paludibacter sp. | reverse complement strand
GATGCCGGTTTTCCAGCTCAGGGTAGTAGCCGACACATACGTTCCCTGCTGTACCCATACTTCATCGCCGGCAACCGGAGCACCGGCCAGGGCTGCGGCAGGACTTGTATAGGCTGTTGCCCAGCTTAATCCATCGGCATTGGTGCCGGTTGGACTGACATAGTACACCGTACCAAAGCCTTCCTGAACCGCACCCAAATAGAAAAAACAAAAGAATAGAGCGAGTAATTTTTTCATGTGATAGTGATTCAATTGTTAGTATTCTGTTTATATATTTTTAGCAAAAGTATCTCTGGCAGCTGGTAATCAGTGTACAAATTCGTCTTAATCAGTGACTAAAATTGTATTCAACACAATTGTGTACACTAATAATTTAAAGGCCGGTTTTCAGTGCAGATTAAAACCTTAAGTGAAATTAAAGCTTTTGATGATACAAAAAACGAGGCAATCTCGTTTGAAATTGCCTCGTTATAAAATTGAATATAAAATTCGGGATGTTCACTTTATTGAACTAGTACTTTCGCAGACTTTGTATCAATTCGAACGATATACAATTGACCAGGTATTACCCTAACCGAATTCAATCCTGAGGAAAGTTGAACCGAAGCGACTTTTGTACCTGCAGCAGTAAACACGTCCATTTTACGGGCATCGCTGTCGTTGTCGAAAACAATCGAACCGGCCGAGCTGTACAATCGGAGCGATGCATGCTGAACTTCATTAACAGCCGTATTCACTGAATATTCATAGGCACCAATATCGGAATAATCACCTTGTGGACGGCTTGTTCCTTCCAGGTCTTCTGTAAGATAATCGTCACCGGCATCAATGAGGATAGATGAACTTTGGAGTTTCCAGTTGGCAGTAAGTGCTCCTTCCACGCCATAACCCGGCAGTGCCGATGGTGCTACAAAACCCGGACCTGAGGCATGCGTGTTGCTCGCATTAAGCACTACATTATCACCCTGGGTTGCTGTAGCCAAATGCGTTGCAGTAGGATCAAAACTCTGAATCGCACTGAAAATAATCGTGGAAAGCTGCGAACCATTCCCGATTTGTTTCTCGTGAGTGGCCCGGTTCGGACTTTCATTTCCCCAAAGTAAAACGTTCTTCAGACTTGCCTTGATGGTTTGATTAGCTGTACTCTGCATATAAATACCACCCCCGCCATAATTGGGAGCCAGGTTGTTGGCAAAGGTGGCATTGGTGATATTCAAAATCTGGGAAGCATTGATAAACAAGCCCCCTCCGGCGGAATTTGTTCCTGCACTGTTGTTGGTAAACAATGAATTTTCAATATTCAGTGTCCAGCCATCTCCAGTCTGCCGGGTTGCAGCTGTTGCCAGTAAACCTCCACCCACAGCACCACTCTTGTTGTTTGTCACAATACTTTTACGGATGGTGTAATTACCATGATACTGTCCCGACCAGCGAGGATCGATAATAATACCACCTCCACGCGATGGACTTACATTGTTGGTAATTTTACACCCTTCAATCAGAACTGACTTGGCCGGAACTGCTACACCCATGGGAACAATCGCAATACCACCGGCAGTAAAATTATTATGCGAATAGGTTGCATTGGCCGAATTTTCCAGTTTATTGTTATTGATGATACTGTTCAGAATCTTACCTTCCACAATATAGATTCCGGCTCCCATTGCTTCGTGTGTTCCCGTAGCAGAAATCCCTTCAATGGTATTGGCTTCAACAGTGCAATTTTTTATTTCGGCAAGCTTGGATCCATTGCTAACGAATACACCTGCGCCTCCCAAAGGGAAGGTATTTACATTATTCACACGCAAACGGTTGGACGTAACTGTTGCATTGCTGAGAACTACAGGCGTCAGTTCATTGCCTGCAATATACACCCCAACACCTGAACCATTGAGGGCCGAACAATTTTTCACAATGGCGTTGTTCAGCGTACAATTGCCCGATAAATGTACGCCTAAACCGGCATTGTTTCCATCAAAAGTAAAGCCGTCGTACAGTGCCGCATCATCCAGGTTGGTACTCATGAGCAATCTGAAATTGGTTTCCACAGTCGACTGATGCTTGATGATTGTTAATTCAGGATTGGAATTGCGGGATGCGCGGGTACTTTCGGTACCAGCAAAACCGCCATACACATTTACGCCGTTTTTAAAAATCAACTGGCTTTCCTGATTGGCGATAGTATACGTTCCCTGTGCCACCCATAGTTCATCACCCACAGTGGCAACATCGAGCGCTGCCCTGACAGATGTAAAAGCAGAAGACCAGGAAGTTCCGGTTGATCCGTTACCGGCAGGACTTACATAATACACTGCTGCATTAGCAAAAAAAGACAGTGAAACCAGTAAATAAAGTAAAGTAATTTTTCTCATGATAACTAAATATTAAAAAAGTTTTACGTAATCCGTTTCGAATTGGTTGGTAAAGATAGTGCGGTATTTCTACTCACACCCACTTCATTTTTCCGAAACTATGTATAAAATCGTACAGTGGTACAAAATGGTTTACCAATCGGGATTTTGAGTCAGTTGATCGTTTTTGAGTAACTCCGAAGCTTCAATTGGATACAGATACATTTTCTTATCGAAGACTCTTTGTTGTAACTCAAGATCTGTATTATAGCTCAGGGCACCCTGTTCGTTTTTCACAATCCGAACTCCTCTGATTTTCAAAAAATCCTGTTGAAATGCCGGATTATCCAGCAAACGCCACCTACGCACATCAAAAAAGCGATGTTCTTCAAAAGCCAGCTCAATTCTTCTTTCGTTTTGAATCAGTTGCCGCATCTGCTCCTTGGTGAGGCCGGCCTGCACATCCGAAGGACGTAAACCTGCTCTTAATCGCAGTGAGCGTAAAGCTGCATATACTTCTGAATCGGGTCCAAACGCTTCGTTACGGGCTTCGGCATAATTCAGATAAAGTTCCGCAAAACGAATCAACACCCAGGTACGGGTAATATTAACGGTTCGCCCGTCCCAAACTGCCGCCGGACTGATGAATTTGCGCAGATAATAACCTGTATGAGTAGCATTGGGATAGGCCCCCCGGGCATCGTTTCCTCCTACAAAGGTTTCGATAGTACCTGTTTTATCATTTAATCCAAACAACGCTCCATTGGTAAGTACTGTCATTGCCAATCGCGGGTCTCTGTTTAAATATGGGTTTGAAGAATCGTATCCCGAAGATGGATCGGAAACAGGCCGGCCATTGCTCATCGGAAAAGCATCCACAAGATTCTGTGTAGGATTAATCATCCCTTTTGCTCCGTATGAAATAGGACCATTCAGGGCTTCCACTGTTGTGTTATTTGTATATAGAGTGGAAAAAATAATCTCAGAGTGATATTGTCCAATCACTGAATTTGGAACAAAAAGATCGTTCAGATTGACAGTGGAAGTGTAGCGCGTCAGGGCATATACTTTAGCACCGCCTGCGGGTTGTTCCGTAAGATCAATTACAGCCTTCGCTGCGGTTGCCGCAGTCTCCCAGCGCGACCTTATTCCTTCCGCATTAAAAAGGGGACTGGCCCAATACAACAATGCCCTTGCCTTCAGTGCCATTGCAGCACCTTTGGTGGCACGACCAATTTCTTTAGCATCGTTGTAGCCAATAACTACGGGAGTGGTACCGTATTTTGCCGGCAAGCGTGATGCTGCCGAATCACAATCGTCGAGGATAAACTGAAAGCAGGCATCGATGGTGGCACGTTGAAGCTCATTGGCCTCCTGCGGAGAAAGAGGCTTATCTACAATCGGGACAGCACCATAGCGTTTTACCAGTTCGAAGTAAAAAAACGCTCTCAGGAAATAGGCTTCACCTTTCATGCGTGCTCTTGTACGTAGTATTGTTTCATCGGTTCCCAGTTCATTCGACGATTTAATAAGGGGTACACTGTCGATTCGCGCTAAAAAAGTATTTACCTTTCTGATTCCTTCGAAATTCCGATACCATACATTATCGATTATATTGTAGGCACTCCAGCCTCCGTTAGTAAAACCATGAACCGGGTTCAACGGATCGGGACAAACGGCATCATCGGTTGCAGCATCAAGCATAGTGCCCGAAATACGGTTATATCCTGCCGGCAAATTGTTGTATGCATTATTTAAAAATGCAAACGCCCTGGCGTTGTTCTTCCAGATTCCATCCTCACTCAATGTGCCATCGAGTTGTGGCTCCAGGATAGAATCGCAGGACAGAAACCCGAAAATGCTTATTATACTAACTATTTTACTTACTATATTCATTGCATCTGGTTTTTATGGTTTTACAACGTAATTTTCAACCCTAACAGGGCCGTTTTTAAAAAAGGATACTGAGTACTACCTGCGTAGGATGACTCTATGTCCCGATTTTCTCGCTGAGTGCGGGTCGCCAGCAATTCGTTGCCACGCACATACATTCTCAATCCACCAAGTTTCAGGGTCCGGGTCACTCTTTCAGGAAATGTATAGCCCAGCTCCACATTCGACAGGCGAATAAGGTGTGCTTTTTCGAGCCAGTAATCGGAGGCCTGCATAGTGTGTGTGCTCACAAAACTGAGACGGGGATAGCTACCTGCAGGTTGTTCGGTATTGTAGCGGTTCTCAAAAGCATACGCAGAAAACATCGTCGGAATGAGGTGAGTGTAAAAATCAGCACTTCCTTCCACATGAAAATAAAAATCAAAATTTTTGTAGTCAACACCAGTGCTTAAACCATACATCACATTCGGGAATAGGTTTCCGATGGGAGATTTGTCGGCAGTATTTATGATGCCATCGTTGTTTAAATCCCTGTATTTCAGATCACCAGGCTGAAGGGGGCCAAACGACGACAAAACATTACTTTCCTGAATCTCCTGTTCCGATTGGTATATTCCGTCGGCAATAAACCCAAACAAAGCATCCACCGACTGGTTTTTGCGATACCTGTAAGATTCGTTGACAGGATAGTTCAATTCCTTTAAATCCACAATCTTATTTTTTGCATAGGTAATATGTCCGGCTGCAATAAGCTTCACTTCTCCGATTGTGGTACGATAAGCTGCCGCAAGTTCCACTCCGCTGTTATTGATTATTCCGGCATTCAACTGAGGCAACTGATTACCCACCACCGACGAAATCACATTCGACTGACTGACTAAAATATCGAAACGGTTTTCGTGAAAAACAGATGCATTCATCGTCAACTGATTATCGAACATCACTGCATCGATGTTCAACACATACTGCAATGATTTTTCCCAACTGGCATCCGGATTTGGAAGCGTACCTTCGTAAGAACCCTGAGCGGAACCATTGGGTATACCAAAACTGTAGCCATTCGTGTTATAAAATGCCTGTCGGTACATGAAGCGCTCACCGCCCGTACGATCATTTCCCAACAATCCGGCGCTTACTTTGGCCGACAAGTAGTTGAGCAAATCGGTCGATTTCAGAATATCTGAATTACTAAGTATCCAGGCAAACGATCCTGCAGGAAAAAATCCATACCGCTGACCCCGGGCATAACTGTTGGATCCCTGGTAAGTAGCCGCTAACTGAGCAATATAGGTATTGTCGAAATTGATTTTCAGATGATTGCTGTTGGCCAACCAGCGATAGGGAGGCTCGTCACCGGCTACATACGACTGGTAATCGTTTATGGAAGTCGAAAAATCGATATCGGCATTACCAATTCTGGTCTTGTATCGCAACGCAGCCTCCACGTTGATATCACTATAATAATCAGAAAGCTGACCACCCACTGTGCTTACTTTTGTGTCATTAGCACCATATTCGGAATAACTACCATCTTCGTTATACTGCGAAACCCCAAAAACAGTATAATTACCTTTATAATACGAATTATAATTCTCAAACGCATATCTCACATCCGCCTTCAACCCCTTCAGCAGGGCACTCAGGTCTTTCGACAACTGGATATTGGCCATCAGCAAACGGGTATTTTCAGTTCGCTGTCCTGAGCTTAACAGTCCTATCGGATTGTTACGGTACACGGAAGTTCCACCAAGTGTTCCATTTGGATTAACCAGCGGAAAAGCATTTGCAGGGGTAGAATACAACACATTCATTATATAATTAGCACTGCTGTTCACCGTTTGATCCGACGCAATCCAAGGCGATCGACGGTCGTCGTAAACAGCACTTACATTGCTTTGCAGATAAAATCCGGCTCCCAGATTTACATCCAGGTTTGTTCTGAAGTTATACCGTTCGTTGTATGCGGGATTCAGATTATCTTCATCGGAAGGCAATGCAAACAATCCATCCTGACGGGTATAGCCCAGGATAGTGAAATAGCGGGCCACCTCATTTCCACCTCCGGCAGTAAAATTAAACTGGGTCAACTGTCCGGTCTTCGAAAGAAAATCGTTCATAAAATCGGTCGATGGGTAGAGATAGGAATCGCTTTGGCCATCGTACTTTGACGGATCAAAAATTGGTGAAGTGCCATCGTTGATGTTCGCCTCATTGTGTGCAACGCTGTATTGAAAGGCATTCAATTTGGGAGCAATATACTCCGGAAACTGAACACCTGCATTCATTTCCACCTGCATAAAATTACGGGCTTTAACTCCTTTTTTTGTTTTCAGATGAATAATTCCATTTGCCGAACGCTGTCCGAAAGCGGCTAACTCAACAGGATCCTTAATTACAGCAATCTCTTCAATTTCATTGGGATGTATCAGGTTGATATTCGACAAAACGCCATCGACATACACCAACGGAGTATTATCGGCCAGTGTAGCTTTTCCACGAACATAAAAATTCAGTTGCGATAATCCATAGGATGGACTGGCTTTTCGGATGCTAAACACCCCGGGCAAGGTTCCGTTAAATGCATCTTCCACCTTGATCAATGCATTCTTCGTAACCTGAACCGACGAAATAACAGATGAAGTCGGTGATAACAAAAGGTTGCCAGGTCTATCTGAAGCGGCCTGTAATGTATCGGAGGAAAAAGCGGTCAGTGTGGGTAAAGCATTATGTCCGATTGCGTAATTGTTTGCCATAAACAAACCAGCTACAATATAAAGGAAGCTGTTGAATAAAGTATGATGTATAGGAATCATATTTGTTTCGTGTTTTAGTTAGTGTTCTGCATTAAAGATTACTCCCAGCCTTTATTTTGTTCCAGCTTTGTGCTTTTATAAATTTCGCTGTTGGGTATCGGATAACGGTGCATATGAGGATGAAAAACCCTGTTTTCGTGTATAAACACCTCATAGCTGAATGAATTGCCGGCATTCTTCGTGATTTTCATTCCTTTTACAGGATTTGCTGCACCAAACAATTCAACTCCTTTATTCAAACTCAGCACATCATACCATCGATGCTCCTCGAACGACAGTTCCACGGCCCTTTCGTTCAGGATTCGTTCACGCATAGTTTCTTTAGAATTGCTAATATCTGAAGGCAAATCAACATGTTGTACCCGCTGGCGGACTTCATTCACAGCCTGCCGTGCCCTTTTGGATGCTCCCGGAACTACTCCTTCAGGGCCGTAGGCTTCGTTGGTTGCCTCTGCATAATTGAGCAGAATTTCAGCATAGCGAAAGAAGATATAATTCAGGTAGGTGGATGTGCCTTTATACCGCTGATGTGCTTCGGGCCAGAATTTGGCAATTGAATAGCCCAGGGGATTGATAATCGAAGAACCGTAATCCCGTCCGCCAACGTAAAATTCCGTATTACGATCGTACCAGAAACGGTCGTTGTACAACACCGACATTTTCAGCCGCGGATCGCGCTGCTTGTAAGGATCGTTTGGATTGTAGCCTGAAGAGGGATGGCTGATTGGGTAGCCGTTGGCACTTTCATACAAATCGACATGATTTTGAGTAACAGCAGTTCCCATCCAACCCTGGTATCCCGTCGGCACAATAAAGCGAACCAGAAAATTAGAATTGTCGGTATGCCCCTGTTCAAAATTTAATTTGGTACGTGGACGGTTCATGATAATTTCGGTTCCCAAATCGGGTCGGAAAAACAGATTTACATAGTCGGGATCGAGCGAATACTGGTTCAGGGAAATCACCTCCCAGGCAGCCTGAGCAGCCTGCTGCCATTTCTGAGGATTATTTTCAGGATTATTCAGCGGACGTGCTGCGTACAACAGCACTCTTGACTTAAGCGAGAGAGCGGCTCCTTTTGTGGCCCTTCCTGTTTCGGAAAGTGGTTGAACGAGTGGTAAAAAACCGGAAGCACGATCGCAATCTCCTACGATAAACTGTACGCAATCGTCGTAAGAACTTCGTGGCAAGTCAAGCTCATCGACTCCCAATTCAACGGCTTTATCGAAAAGGGGAACTCCACCCCAGCGTTTGGTAAGTTCAAAATAGAAATAGGCACGCAGGAAATACAATTCCCCCATCGTCCGGTTTTTAATATCATCTCCGGGAAAATTGGTGACTTTATCAATATTGCCCAAAGCCATGTTTACCTGACGAATACCTCTGAACAGACTTACCCACATTTCATTCAGTTCCAGATTGGCATTACCGGTAGGCGTTCCAGTTGGTAACGGGTCGCCAGACCAGGCCCCGTTGTTAAACACCGGAGAACAGGTATTAATCCCTAATCCCTCAGCTTCATCGGATAGTTCACACACCATGCTGTTCCATAAACGTCCCAGATGACCCGGCATATAACGATAAGCATAATCGACAAACTGACGATACTGCTGGTAGTCGGTGAAAACTTTCTCAAAATTCAATTCCTGATCAGGAGCCTGATTCAAATCCGACTCCTGAAATATTTCGGTACACGAAGTCTGCATCAACATCAGCACAACAGCTATTAATGTAGTAATGCGTTGATTTAGTTTGCTGGAAAAATTCATAATGATCATTTTTATTGTAAGCTACTACAGGTTCATACTAACACCCAGGTTAAAGATGCGTTGTTGAGGATATACCTCGCCCGATGCATCTACTGTTTCCGGATCAAAATTCTCAATATACGACCAGGTAAAGAGATTATTTCCTGTCAGTGAAATTGTCATATCCGATAGTTTCATTTGTTTGGTCAGTTTCGAAGGCAGGCTGTAACTTAGCTGTAAGTTTCTCATGCGTAGATAATCACCCCTTTTCAAATGAAAACTGTTCAGGTTTTTATTGCTGTGCTGAGCATTCAGGTGAAGGGATGGATAAGCTGCATTGGGATTATCGGGAGTCCAGTAGTTTTTGTGAATCTGTGTTACCTGTCCGCCACCCGCTGCACCACCAAACTCGAATCCGGCATTGGATGAAAAGAACACCGATGCATTCGTAGCTCCCTGAAACATGGCACTCAGGGTCAAGCCCTTGTAACTGATTTCGGGTGTCAGCGAGTAGAAAACCTCGGGCAGACGGGAGTAACCAATGGGAGTCTTGTCGCGCTCATCAATTTGTCCGTCTTCATTGTAATCCAGGTATTTTAAATCTCCGGGGATGATGGGGCCTCCCAATGTAGCCTGATTGGGCGATGCATCGATTTCGGCCTGTGTTTCAAAGAAACCAAGCACCTGGTAGCCCCGGAACTGATTAATCCGGTATCCTGCATATTTTTGATAATCAGGAGTACCTGCGGGATCATCGTAGTTCAGAATGGTATTGCGTGCAAAACTATATGTCGATTTCAGCGCATAGCCCAGTGCTCCGATTTTATTCCTGTGAGATACTTCCAGTTCATATCCCCAATTGTAAACAGAACCAATATTGTACTGTGGAGAAGGAATCCCGGTCGTATTAAGTAACGAACGGGCCTGCATTAAAATATCGCGACGGTTTTCATCAAACAGATCGATGGTTATATCGAGCAGGTTGTTTTTGAAGAAACGTAAATCCAGCCCGATATTTCGCTTGGTGGCTTTTTCCCAGGTGAGCAGTAGGTTTTCACTTCTCGACTCATAAATACCGCCCAAACTGGAGGGATTGGTGGTTCCGAAACCGAAATACTGCAATTGAGGATTTACAGGCGCTACCTGCACAAACATCCCCTGCCACAGGAATCGACTGCCCCCGATTTTATCATTCCCTACCAACCCAACAGAAGTGCGTATTTTCATAAAGGCCAGCACATCTTTGATATTTTGCATAAAAGGCTCTTCAGTAATTACATATCCTGCTGAAAACGCCGGAAAGAAACCATACTGATTACCCGGTGCAAAGTTTTCCGATCCATTGTATCCCAGATTTATTTCTGCCAGGTACTTACGATCATAATCATATTCAAAACGTGCAGCATATCCTTTCAGAACAAAGGGTTTTGCCGATGTGTACTGGTCGTTTTGCTGGTTATACACCACCATCGAATTGATCTTTGACTTATCCAACTGGATGGTATGCTGTAACTTCAACTGCAGTCCGATGCGCTTATAGGCTTCTGAAGTCGAAACTCCAGCATAGCGAAAGGGTGTGGCTTCAAGCGTCTGATCGTATTTAGTGGTTACCGGATTATAATAGTACACATCCGGTTGTTCGCGATAACTTTTCATCGAACCAACAGAACTGTTGAAGGATACGTTTATATCGAAGGACAAACCGTTGGTAATAAACGACAAATCGTTCTTTAAAATCCCGACAATATCGTAGGTATTAATGCGCGTATTATCGTATCCGTTGGCAGCAATTTTCACAACCGGATTGTTGGCGTTCCCCTGTGATGATGCATAAGTTCCATCGGGATTGAAAACCGGAGATACATAAGGAACAATTGCAATCAGCGACTGCATCACGTTAGCCACGTTCGGAAAACCGTTTTTCTCACTCGTACGACCACTTATATTTGCAACTAATGTTTGAAATTTATTGATGTTCAGGTCGATATTCGAACGAAAATTGAACTGACGGTAGTAGGTGTCAGAATTATAGCGATCGTGGGTATCCGTGTACCTGAACATACCACCCTGATCGAGGTAGCCCAACGAAATAAAGTATTTCAAATCCTGTGTTCCACCTGCAATATTCACATTGTATTTTTGTTGTAACGACCAGGGTTTGATTACTTCACTGTACCAATTCACATCAGGATATTTAAACGGGTCGGCTCCCAGTCGGTAACCTTCCATCATCTCATCGCTCAGGTAGGGATCGAGAGCCGGATTGCGGCCATCGTTTACCGTAGCAACTTTTCGCAACAACAGATGTTCGTAGGAATTCAGAAAAGCAGGAATCTTAACCGGTTGTTGAAATCCGAAATTCGCTGACATTGAGATAGATGGTTTTCCCACCACTCCTCGTTTCGTAGTTATCAGAATAACTCCATTTGCACCCCGCACACCATATACGGCTGTCGATGAGGCATCTTTAAGTACCGATATTGTTTCTACTTCATTTGGGTCAATTTGTGAGAAGCCTTCTCGCTCCACCCCATCCACAATTATCAGGGGATTGGTATTTACCCAGGTCGATTGTCCGCGGATAAACAGCGATGCGGCATCTTCACCCGGCCTACCCGATTGTTGAATGGTAACTACACCTGGTAATTTTCCCGTTATTGCTGTACTTAAGTTGGACGTTGGAACTTTTAATATCTCCTGATTAGTAATGGTACTAATCGATCCCGTCACTGTAGCTTTATTTTGTGTACCATATCCCACCACAACCAATTCGGTAAGCACCTTAACATCTTCGGAAATCAGCACCCGCATTGGCTTGTCAAGCTCAGCCCGAAGCTCAACGGAAGTGTATCCAATGTAAGAAAAAACCAAAACATCCCCGGGCTTAGTTACGCGCAGGGTAAATTCGCCATCAAAATTCGTTACAGTTCCAGTGCTCGTTCCCTTTAACTGAACACTTACTCCGATAAGGCTTTCTCCCTTTTCGTCAACTACCACGCCTTTCGCCTGATAATTTTGAGCATTGACCTTCACAAGCATCAGGATTGAAATTGTCGCAACCATACAAATACGTTGCAGATTCATCTTTGTTCTCATCTGTATTAGTGTCTTTTTTTTCGTATAATGATTTGATGCACCCAACCCGGCACTACGACTTCACAAATCGTTTGACAAAGGTTGGATGATTGCCGGTGATTCTTAGAAAATAGACTCCCGGACTCATCCAACTTACATCCCGTTGATAATCCGCTTGAAAGCTTGCACTGAGCACAGGCTGCCCCAGTTGGTTGATCAGCTGAATTTCAGAAATTGTACTCAGGGAGGAATCGACTTCTAGTACCCCATCTGCAAACCTGAAACTGAAATTGTCTGACTCCGGAATGTCGGCTACTGCTGTTGGCAATTCTACCTCAACACTCGTCGTAGAACCGCGGTAGCCCTCCTGTACCGGTAAATTTACGGTATATACCTTTTCACTTTCGTTGGCATTTATCTTCACAGTCACAGAATTTAATTTCTGAGTAGGGTCAGCCACCCACATTTTCCCATCAGGCGTAAGCATCACCATACAAGACTGACTGGCGGCGATACTAAACTTCTCAAAACCGACGGAAGCCGGTTCGTAAAACACTATCTGATAAATATTTAACACCTTATGGTATACGGCCTGCACTGATTTTGTATTATGTGCAATTGCAATATTCGATACCGCATACGACTGAGCCTTTTGTTCGCTATCGACTCCCGGAACAACAATATAGGAATAGCTGGCATCCTGAGGATTGACTCCATGATCGAACCATAAACTGAACATATATCCCGACTCCAGGGTTGTTGAACCCGAAGTGTTTATATCGCTCCACCGACCTGTATGTGTGCGTAAGGTAAACTTCACATTGCCTTGCTGCGGGAAGTAATAGGCTATATTGCCCTGACGCAGGTAGTTTAAATTTGAGTTTGATCGTACCACTGAACTTATCGAATAGCTTGTTTCCGCCGATTGTCCGGCTTCGACTACATAAGCCGGAGTTTCCATTTTTGCCTGATTCAACGTGGTACGTACATTTAACCCGGTGCTATTGCTGATACCGGCTCCCAAACACACTACCTCAGTATCGAAAAAGAACCAGCTTTTTTTAGCCACCGTATTGGCATGATTCTGATCCAGGGCCGAAATGCCATACTTCCCATTCGAAAGGCCCCCCACAAAATCGGTCTTACCAAAATTGAAGCCCCAGTTTGTACGGGTGGGAAAACTGGTGGTATTATTCGTGGTCGTTCCCGGAATCATACTCCAGTCCCACAGTGGCATCACATTTTTATATTCATTCCCATTTACAGAAATAAAAGTAGCACCGTATGAAAAATAGTTGGCTTTTAAATTTTCGCCATTTCCGACTTCAGCTTCAGCTGTACGCTTCGAAACATTTCGAACGGCGAACAGATAGTTGGAACGGGAATGTTGTGTATAATCGGAGCTCCAGTAGTGTTGATTGAATTCTTTTACCTGGTAACTTGCCGGCTTATTGCCGTTGATGCGATCCAATGCTACCGTATATAATTCTGCGTTTCCCGGATCAATATAGGAAGCCATCCTATTCAGGTAGTTCAGACCGGCATTCAAACCATTGTTTCGACTTATAGCCCGTCCCATAACGCTAAAATCCCACGAACTTCCGCGTATGGAGTTAATCTGAACATCGCGTACAAATTTGACAAAGGCACCAAAACCGTCGTTGGTAGTTTCAAAGGCTGCCGGGGTTCCTGAAAGGTATGAGGCGAGCTGAAGGAGGCCGTTGGCAAAAACCCAACCGTAACTGGCAATATGTACCTGTGGACCGTGGTCGTGATATACATTATCGGGCATTATGTTCGCCGCGATTATCGACTGTATCTTATTTTTGGTATCAATCAGCAACTGACCATTTTCGGTTAGTAAGGCCCTGTACACATAATGCAGTGCTATATCCACGGCATTAGCCCCTGTACTGTGTAAGGTAATATCGTTCACAGCTAACGGATAAAACAACTCCAGCACTTTTGCCTCGCTTATCTCAGTCGCAGAAGTACGGGGAATATATCCATCAAAAACTCGCATATACAAGAGGGTCTCACCCAGGTGTTGGGGAAAATAAATCCGGTTAAACCACCAGTTGGGATCCACCGTATTGGAACTACGCCAATATTGAAGTCCACGCTTAACCGCTAACTTGTAGTTTTCATTGCCATACCTTGAATGACCAGCCCGGCTAACTGCAGCTGCTATGTTCCACAATCGCAACACGTGACTGTCACTGGTAGTAGAAGCGTTGGAGTTTGTTAACGTACCATAGTTCAGATCCGACCAGGAACCATTTGCTAATTGGGCATTTACCCAGTTATCGAGTACGTCCTGTCCTTTCACTCCCGAATACACATCATTCTGAATACGATTGATAAGTACCGGAAAATTAAAGTCGTTGGCTGCCAATGGTAAAAAATTTAACAGAACCAGAAGAAAGGCAATTGAAATAATTTTGTGCATAATATTAATACAAGTATTCAGATTTGATGCAGGTGTTTTTCAACTTAAAAAATCTCGTACAAAAGTAAGCTGAATAAACGAGTCGAATATACTTATATAATCCGAAAAACGTGCACAATTTTTCCACCAGGAAAATTTGACTGCCTGCAGTTACAGGCAATGTGTTTCCACAAGCTCTTAAATGAAATTGCCTGAGATACAATAGAGACGGGCTGATAGCAATAAGAACATCAGTTTGCTAAACTATAAACTTACTCTCCAAACAATTCTATACACAAAAACGGATAAATTGCTACCCTGACTATTCGTAAACTAATCTATTTTTGTACTGCTATAAATGCAACCTAATTACTCTGGTATCAACTATTTCTAAACATTCAAAAAAAATGAAGAGAGCTACTTTACTTTACTTTTTAATCCTGAACGTTGCTTTCGCAAATGCAACCGTATATTATGTAAGTCCATCGGGTAACAATTCTGATGGATTAACCTGGGCAACAGCCTATACCAGTCCTGCCGCAGCCCTGGCCGGTGCTCCGGTTGCCGGCGATGAAGTGTGGGTACAGCAGGGAACGTATGTGTCGGCAACTACCCTGAGCTGGAAAACCGGCATCAATTTCTACGGTGGATTTGCCGGTACAGAATCTCAGCGCAGTCAGCGCAGTACCGACGCATCGCTGACAATACTTGAAGGAAACAACACCAATCGGGTACTCAATGCTCCGTCGATGGCCGCACCAACCACCTGGAGTGGATTTACCATTCGTAAAGGGTTATCATCAGGAGGTGGAGCCGGGGCTTTTCTTCAGAAAAATGCAATTCTCGATAATTGTATCGTCGAAAACAATACAACGACCGATCATGGCGGTGCGGGTATCTTTATTCAGGGATTAACTACTGATACTGATTCGATTAAAGTACTTAATTGTATAGTTCGCAACAATCTGAGCACAAAATCGGGAGCTGCCAAGCGTGGCGGTGGTGGTATTTATGTAAAACAAGGATCGCACAAGGCAGTGGTTCGTAATTGCACCATCGAAAACAATGTGGTGGATGGATTAGCAAATTCAGGTTCGGATATTAACGGAGGTGGTGTATATCTGGCTGATGGTACGCTGGAAAACTCGATTATCCGCAACAATACCGCAACCAATAAAAATGCTTCAACTCAGGCTCTTTCGTTGAATGGCAAATGCCAGGGTGGCGGTGTGTTTATTATGCCACAAACTACTACCAATCCTATTGTAGTACGTAATTGTACGGTCACAGGCAACGTAGCCAATACCTCAGTGGGAGGTGGTATTTCTATTGATCCTCTATGGACAACTGCTACTTTTTTATCGCCTGTGCTGATAGCTAATACGTTTATAACCAATAACAGTGCTTACAAAACAGGTGGAGGCATCATGACAGATGGACAACAACCCTTATCCACTGCTACCTATACTTTCGAAAACCTGGTGATTGCCAATAATGAATCGAGTGCTGTTGCAGCAGGAGGTGGAGGTGCATTCATCAACAATATCGCAGGGTATTCAGGTGCCATCAGTTTTATCAATTGTACAGTGGTGAACAATAAAATG
>JANJXE010000386.1 GCA_024709185.1 Paludibacter sp. | reverse complement strand
TGAACAAGTAAATCACCTGTTGACAGCTTTAACCAGTTCCAAACAATCAACTGCTTTCTGTGTTGTTAATACGACTGCTTTTGTTCAGAATCAGCTGGTTAAGCTGTCGCCCGCATCATCATTTGGCATGGATATGGTGATAGATGTCAGGGGGGATATTGTTCCTAGTCAACGATTATCCACCGGTGAGCTTGCATTTGTTGCACGCTCCATCCAGCCGTTTTCATCTTCAGAGTATACTCTTCGCCATGGCGTTAAAGCTGGCATATCCTCACTTAAATATTCTGATAACACTATTGAGAATGAATATTACAAAATTGAAATTAACTCTACGACCGGCAACATCTCCAGTATATTCAGTAAGGAACAAGGAAGGGAACTTATAAATTTAAATGATAAGTTTCAATTTAATCAATACATATATGTTTTAGGAAAAAATCATGATATTGATGAATACCGTGAGAATAATTATTATTTCACGAATGAGTTTCATAAAAAAGATAGTATAAGCTTTGCCCAAAATCCTCGTATCCGTATAAAAGAGTCCGGAGACGTGATTGTTACTATTCAAATTAACTTTGATGCACCATCCTGTAAAAGCATGACCAGCGAAATAACTCTGGTCGAAGGAATTGATAAAATAACTATCATTAATACCCTCGATAAGGTGGCAGAACGAAACAAGGAAGCTGTACATTTTGCATTTCCTTTTCTTGTGCCGGATGCGACAATCACCTACGATATTCCCACTGCGTATGCCAGAGTTAATACTGATCAGATTCCCGGCTCGAATAAAAACTGGTATACAATACAGCGGTGGTTAAATATTGCCAATAATGACTTTGGTATTGTATTTTCTTCTCCGGATGCTTCAATGGTTGAATTCGGAAAGATTACTGCTAATTTGTATGGCTCACAATCTAATTCACCTTTATGGATTAAAGAGACTCCACCCACTTCCACAGTGCTATCATGGGCTCTGAATAATCACTGGTTTACCAACTTTAAGGCCGATCAGGAAGGGATAATGAAATTTCAGTATGATTTTGCAGCACACAAGGGAAATTCACTCGCAGACGTCAATCGGTTTGGAGTTACTAATGCTCAACCGTTGATAGTTTCATTTACAGCTAATCCTAACCGTAATGTTGCTTTCAGTTTCGATAACGACCAGGTTTATGTTTCGCACATTAAAAATTCTAAAGACAATAAAGCATTAATTGTCAGTGTGAGTAATGTTGGGGTGGAAGATGTTGTAACTCGTATCGGTGGTTTAAACTCAAACACTAGACTATATTTGACCAATTTAAATGAAGATAAACTGGAGGGGAATTCGGAAATTGTGTCTGTAAAAGCGAAAGGATACCTTTTGTTGAGAATAGAATAGGAAATTTAATAAAGCATAAAAAAATCAATCACAAATGAATAAAGTGACTTTAATTGGAGTGTGCATGGTGTATGCATGTATAGTCTCCGTCTTTCCAAATGCTAAAACGATAACAGTCTGGAGTGTGGGAAACGCAGATAATTCTTCTGAAGAATTTGCGTTGGCACCAAACGGTTTTAAAAAGTTTATTGAAAATGACTTTGGATACGAGGATAAGTTTTTTCTGATTGGATATTCACATGAAAATAAGGATATGCCCTATGTAATACCTGGTCCGGTTGATACATGGGGTGGAACCTGGCCAACCTCAGGCTGGCGCACCAATCAGGTCAATATTCTGTTTGGCATCGATATAATTGACAGCAAAAAAGACTATAAGCTGATTGTGAAACTCGCAGATTATGCAAAAAAGTTTTTACCGCTTGTAAAAATATCTGTTAACAATCAGGATCACAAGGTGCAACTAAGTGCTTCAGGGTATGATGTGTTGTTACAACCTTACCCACGACAGGATGAACCATATGTCGACACTGCTTCATTAAATGGTGATAGGAAGAATGCAACACCCACAACAATCGAAATTCCAATTAAAAAATCCATTTTAAAATCAGGGGGAAATTGTGTAACCATTACTGTGCTGGAGGGTTCCTGGATTATGTTTGACCAGATTGAACTTGTGGGTCCTTCATCGATAAAATTGAAGAATTACGATTTGGCTTTTGTGAGAAACATCACTGCGGCCGGTTATGAATTGGAAAACGGAAACAACAGAGTTCAACCATTGCTTGTAAATGTTGAGCATTTAAAGTCGACGCCCTTACTAAAAGTTAGGCTTGATGGGAAAGAAATTTTAAGCGAGGTGCTTGAAAAGGGGAGTTACGAATTTGAGGCACCTATGCCTGCAGTAAAGAGTTTGACAAAAAGCAAATATGAAATTCTTATCAGCGACAGGGTTGTTGAAAGCGGAACAGTGATTCGTTCTCCCAAAAGAGTACAAACTCTTGCCGATTATGTCGATACCCGAATTGGTACGGCGCATTCCCGTTGGATGATAGCACCTGGCCCCTGGATGCCTTTCAGTATGGTAAAGATAAGTCCGGATAATCAAAATACGGGCTGGCAGGCTGGATATCAGCCTTCCTACGAGAGCATAGGAACCTTTAGTCATATTCACGAATGGACGCTGGGAGGACTGGGGATTTTTCCTGCTAATGGTAGATTAAAAACTAAAGTTGGATGTGAACTTCGGCCTGAGTCTGGTTATCGTTCAGCCATCGATAAACATTCCGAAGAAGCTCCCATAGGCTATTATGCAGCACATTTGATCGATTATGGCATCCTGGCAGAGCTTACAGCAACAACCAGATGTAGCTTCATGCGGTTTACATTCCCAACTACGCGCGATAGTGCCCGGGTGTTGATCGATTTGCATATTCCTTCGGAGTACGATTATAAGCTGAAAGAGATTAAACTGAAAAAGGTCAGCGCATACCGAATAGAGGGCTATTCGCATCAGTTCTCGGAAAATGTATGGAGCACAGATGCCGAACAGGACTATACAGTCTATTTTGTTATTGAATTTGATAAACCGATACGAAGTGTTGGAGGTTGGATTAATGATAAAATCAGTTATGGAGATGAATTTTCTGCTCATAATATTGATGATGCCGGACTCTTTGTGGAATTTGATTCCCGAAAACATCCTGTTGTTCAAGTGCGCACGGGCATTTCATTGGTCAGTTTGGATAATGCCGGACTAAATCTAATAACAGAGGTTACAAAACCTTTCGGTTGGGATTTCGAATTAGTCAGGCAGCAGCAGGTTAGTACCTGGAACGATATTTTTAACCGCGTTAAAATTACAACCAACAATCGGCTTGAAAAAGTTCGTTTTTACAATTCTATGTATCGTTCTGTTTGCAGCAGGAATATCTGGAGCGATGTAAACGGACAGTGGCGTGGTACGGATGGTAAAGTTCAGCAACTTAAAAATGCTGATGATGTCGCGCTTGGCTGCGACGCTTTTTGGAACTCCTTTTGGAATCTGAATCAAATGTGGAATTTGATTACGCCTGAATGGAGTAATCGTTGGGTAAATTCTCAATTGGCGATGTACGATGCCTATGGATGGTTGTCCAAAGGTCCGGCTGGCATGAATTATATTCCTGTAATGGTCGCCGAACACGAAATTCCGATGATTGTTGGAGCCTATCAAATGGGTATCAGAAACTTCGATGCACAGAAGGCGCTGGATGCAGCAGTTAAAATGCAAACAACGCCAGCCCAAAAGGTACATTCCGGATTTGCCGGCAATCGTGATTTGGTTTCCTATCTTGAACATCAGTTTGTACCGTGTGATAAAGGTCGTTTCTCTAATACAATGGAATATTCCTACGATGATTGGACAGTCGGTCAGTTTGCTAAAACGTTGGGTAGAGATGATATTTATACAACATTTAATACCAGAGGTTATTGGTGGAAAAATGCGATTAATGATAGCACCGGATTTTGCCATATGAGATTGAGCAGCGGAAAATGGGTTCCCGATTTTAATCCTTTTCGTAGTGGCGCAAACGAACACTATGTTGAAGCCAATGCCTGGCAGATGACATTTTTTGTTCCTCAGGATGTGCCGGCTCTGGTTGAGTTGATTGGTAAAGAAAAATTTACGGATAGGTTGGAATGGGGCTTTCACCAAAGTGAACCCTGGAGGTATAATGGGATGAATGATCAATACTGGGACTACCCCGTTGTACAGGGTAATCAGCAATCGATGCATTTTGCATTTTTATTCAATTGGGCAGGCAAACCCTGGCTTACACAAAAATGGAGTCGATCAATCATTGAACGGTATTATGGTACCGGAATAGGAAATGCATACCTTGGAGATGAAGATCAGGGTCAAATGAGCGCCTGGCTTGTAATGGCAGCCCTGGGTTTATTTCAAACCGATGGTGGATGTAATGCAAAGCCTGTGTACGAGCTTGGCAGTCCGTTGTATAAGAAGGTTGAAATTGATTTAGGTCATAAATTTGGACGTGGTGGAAAATTTGTTATTGAAGCAAACCATGCCTCAAGAAACAATCAATACATTCAGAGTGCAGTCTTGAATGGAAAGAAGCTCGAATCCTTCATGTTTCCGGTAGAAGAGCTGCTAAAAGGAGGTAGCTTGATTCTTGAAATGGGAGATCAACCCAATGAACAATGGGGTGTTATTCGCCAAAAATGATACTAAAACTAATTGACCTTGTTGAACGAAGATTAATATGAAGAGAAAACTGATATTTAGTATGCTAATAGCTTTTTTTCTAACCGCATCGGTTTTTATGAACTGCGGATTGGTAAAAGGGAATAGCTATGTTCTTAATAATACCAAAAGGTATGAGATGAATGGAATGTCCGTTCCTGTATCGTCATCTTCAATAGTTAATGAGTTTGATGCAAAACTATTAACTCATGATGTGGGATTTCACACTAGTAGTGGATGGTCGGTGATTAATGGAAAAGATTGGACTAATCTACAGCGTGGTGATGGTGGCTTTTTGGCCAGGGGAGCCTCAATGCATTTCACAGGTAAAGCCGGAGTCAGGGCTTTGTTTCGGATGAAAATTGATAACAATGCCAATGGTGTTTGGGATAAGATTGTGCGCTTGGAGTTGTTTGACAGCATTACCAATACAGTAGTTGCTCAACAAACCATTGAGCGAAATTATTTTTCAGCACCCGACAGATATCAGAATTTTATTTTGCATACCGGATTTGATGAAAAAGTGACACAACATCTTGAAGCAAGGGTTTGGTATCTGGGTAAAGCCGGTGTAGAGCTGGAAAAGATTGTTTTTATCGTTGATATCCCTGAGTTAGGTATTCCACATCTAATCAACAAAAGCTCAGCAGATGATAAACATTGCAGAAATCTTATCAATCAGGCCATTTCGGGATTAGGTTTTTCGGGACTTGCAGGGCCAAATGCCAATGATTTGATGTTTATGAATGATTATTATTTGGTTTGGATTGATCAGACAGGTTATTATGGAAAAATGAATGGGTTGTGGTTGTTAAACAGTGAAAAAGGAAAGAAGCTCGATTTTCATTCAGTTGGTAAATCAGCTAATCGCGTGACCAATTTCTTGTCGGTTGCTGAAGAAGGGAAAGGCCAGTGGCCGGGAAGTTATATGGGAGCCGAACATTTTGAGATCCCTTCTTTTATCAAGGAAGAAGATGATGAATCGACTCCTGTGGAATCCGGAATAAGTAACTGGTATTCATTAAATGAAGCAAATTCAATTGTAGGAAATGGAGGGACCGGACGAATTCCTTGGTGGACCTGTTGCTCTGGTTTACAAAACAACAAACAGTCCTTTTATCAGATTAATCCGGTTGCAGAAGTTGACCTTAAGGATGGTTGTGTGTCGTTAAGTTATCTTGCTCCAATAACTAAAGGAGTTGATGCCGACGGGACGTATGATGGCGACAGATGCCAGGCAAATATGTTGTTTTACAACAACATCAGATATCCTGTTTATATGAAGCTGGGCTACACTTTTTATCCCGATAAACCTTATTTTGACAGATCTTATTCTATCCACAACCCGGAAAGCAATCCCACATTACCGGCAAATACGTTTTGGGCTGTTATTCATGGAATACTTATCACAAAGGTGCCAAATTCAATAGAATGGAAAAAAAATATGTTTTCCTATATTAACCCCGGCAAGACTGGTGTTATACTAAATGGGACAGAAGCTCCGTTAAATAGCTGGTCGAAATTAGATGTAGATACCGAAACTGATCTGATTGGTGGATTAGCAGCTGAACATTCCTCGTTTACTGTTAGTGATAATCAATCGTTTGATCAGGGGCATTCTTTTTATTTCGGTTTTCATTCCGTAGGGAAGAAAAGTTTTAATCCTTCCAGTGAAGGAAATATTTCATTTTGTAAATGTGTGGTACATGGAAACTGGGAATTGGGAGGTGGAATCTTAAACAATGCATCACCAATTAAAAGTGGACAGTCAAGCGAGAAAGTTACACGTAGATTTGGTTTTCCTCAGGGAGAGCCTTTAACAAATGACATAGAATATGAA
>JANJXE010000366.1 GCA_024709185.1 Paludibacter sp. | reverse complement strand
GAAAGGCCTTCGAGCCGGCCGATGAGTTCAAGGGCGATTTTGCCCGTTCGTATCTGTATATTGCTACCATTTACGAACACTATGCACCCCTGTGGACATCTCCCATGATGCAGCGCAATACCTATCCGGTGTGGACACCCTGGGCCCGTCAGTTGCTGTTGCAATGGCATGCTGCCGATCCCGTGAGTGTAAAGGAAAGACTTCGTCAGGAGGCAGTATTCAAAATTCAGGGCAACCGAAATCCGTTTATCGATTATCCCGATTTGGTGTCGTATATCTGGGGGACCGATACGCTTCAGAGCTATCCTTTTCCCGATGTGGTGGATGCTTTTTTATCTCTGCCCCGTAGGGGCGATGTCCTCGATTTTGATGTGATTCTTCAGGGAGATACCCTTGGCAAGCCATTAACTATCAAAGGGCAAAACCTGTCAGGGTCGCTTAGTCTTCGGTTCAAAAAGCAATCGCCTGCCTTTGCACTGCGACATAGTACGCTGTCAGCTGCCAGTGTACAAGCAGGTACTACAACACGCATAGTTTTTCAGCCCACGAAAGCGGGTGTTTTCAGGGATACCTTATTGCTGGAAGGCGGTGGGCTGAATGAAGCTCTGACTATTCCATTGATGGGAGTAGCTTCCCGGCAAATGATGACTCTTGAGCCGGAGAATATTAGTCCGGTAGGGGCCACCCTGCACTGGATTGCCGATCGGAGTGCTAATACCTATTCCATCGATTTTTTTGCTTCTCCTTCCAAAGCCGGAAATCTTCTTATTTCTTCTTATGTGGAAGGAAGTAGTTTTAATAAATCGGTGGAAGTGTATAACGGTACCGGCCAAACGGTTCAATTGGCCGATTATGCATTGGCCAAGCAATCAAACGGTGTGGGCAATTACGAATCGGTTTTTCCGCTAAAAGGGGAGCTGGCTCACGGAAGTTCGGTGGTGGTGATTCATCAGCAATGCACTAATACCGATTTGAAATCGAAAGCAACGCTGTTTACCGATTCGGTGATGAATTTCAATGGTAACGACGCCATAGCTCTGTTGCACAACGGTTTGCGAATCGATGCAGTTGGTTATTTTGATGTCGGCCCCGGGTTGGTTTGGGGACTTGATAAAACGTTTCACCGAAAAGCTACGGTAACTCATCCTACCAAACACTTCAGTGAAGATGAATGGAATTTTCTGCCAACCGATAATTTTTCCCCGTTGAAAAACCATGTTATGAATCTGAATGCTCAGGAAACATCGCTGTATGCTTTGAATATTCCTGCCGATTCCTCGTGGTACGCCCTTCAGAATTTGCAAGCTCTTACAACTTATTACTACCGTGTAAGCTCGGTTCGTACGGGTGGTGCTATTCCCTCGGTAAATTCGGCTCGATTTACAACTGCTGCGCCGATAGCTCCCGTACCTTTGGAGCCAACGGAAATCAGCGATAGGCATTTTGTGGCTGAATGGGAAGCGGATGTGTATACGAATCAGTTTGAGCTTGAAACGTACACCAAAGTAGGTGCTGGTTTTATAACTGTAAATGAGGGTTTTGATGGGGTGGGAACCAATGCTGCTCCCCTGCCGGAAGGTTGGGCCAGTTCTGCCAGTGCAATTTATACAACAACTACCAGTTCAGGTACGGCGCCCCCTTCGATACAACTTCGTAACACCGGCGAATGGTTACAAACACCGGTTTACTCTAATCCGATTGTTGAAATAGGCTTTATGTATCGGTATCCATCAACAGGTACAGGCAACTACTTTACCGTCGAGGTGCTCAAAAATAACCAATGGGTAAAAGTGGAAGATATTCCCTATGCAAACACCGCAAAAAATTATCTTACATATACGTTTGGAAGTTTTGAAAATGTACGGTCATTAAAAGTCACATTTACCAAAGTTGCAGGTAACCTGGCCATCGATGATTTCCGTATTGTTTACGGCAGCGAAACCAATGCGTATTTATTACAAAACCAGCCGGTTACAGGTGTAAGCTACCGTGTCGGAAACCTGGAACCCTCGACCAACTACTTCTTCCGGGTGCGTTCGGTTATTGGAAATGCCCGCTCCGACTGGTCGGAGGTGATGCAGGTAAAAACGGCAATAGCCAGCGCGCTAAATGAGCATTCAATAGTAAAAGTAAGGTGGCAACCGACGCCTTCGGGGGTGAAGTTTACACAGCTTGAACCGGGAAGTCGCTTGCAGCTGTACGGTCTAACTGGTGTACTCCTTGGCGATTATCCCGTAAAGGAAACAGTGCTGGAAATCCCGCTTTCGAAAGATCAGTTATTCATAGTTCGGTTGGTGAGTCCTCAACAATTAGTTGCTTTTAAAATAATCCGATGATTTTCAGATGTTGAAAACGATATTTCTCCGCATACCTTTCGTGCTGGTACTGCTGTTGCTTTCCACCTTTGTGGTGGCCAATCTTCCTGCCGGTTATTACAACAATGCCGAAGGCAGGAACGATGCAGCACTTAAAAATGCACTGCATCAAATCATACGACCTCACACTCAATTGGAATATTACAGTTCGAGCACCCATTTTCGCACCACCGACTGGCATCCCGATGGTTATTTCTGGGATATGTATTCACGGGAGAAGCGTACTTCATGGTCAAATCTGAACCGTGAGCACTGCATGCCCAAAAGCTGGTGGAGTCCGCAGCCCGAATATACCGTTGCCTATTCCGACCTGCACAACCTGTATCCTTCGAATGTGGAAGCCAATACGGCAAAGTCAAACTTCCCGCTGGGTATAGTGGGAGCTAATTACGAATTCGATAATGGCGTTTCGCG
>JANJXE010000245.1 GCA_024709185.1 Paludibacter sp. | reverse complement strand
TACTGAATGGAATTTTCTTCCTCCTCTTTCTGACTGTATTTCACAACCGGTCGTTCAACGACCCGGGCATCTATTTTGTGTTTCTTATCCTCAACCTGGCACGGGCTTCTTCCTTTATCCTCCTCCGCAAACAGGTCATCTATTTCAAAAAAGGCTTCCGCCCCCGGTTCTACCGAATGCTAAAGCGTTCGGGCCTCTTCCTGCTTCTGGTTACTTTGTTTTATCTCCCTATTCATAGCCTTTTCGATTGCAAACCCTTTATCCTGCTTTATACGGTTACTGCTGTTTTCCTCGTATCGAAGCTGGGATTCAACTACATCTACTACCGCTTGGTGAAACGCCGCGTGCAGTATTCTACCCGCGTGCGTAAGGTGCTGCTGCTGGGCGAAAATGAAGTGATGGACGCCATCCGCCACGTGATAAAATACAACCCGCAGATGAGCTACTGGTACGAGGGATCCTATACTACCGTTGGGGTGCGCGACTGCGAGATGGCCTATGCCCAGCTGGAACAAAAGGTGATTAACGATGGCGTGCAGGTGATGTTTATTGCGGTGGATAAGATCGATGATGAATATGCCGGATGCTGGAAACTGGCTGAACTGCTGCAACACTGCAACCGCTGGGGCGTGCGCCTCTTCTTTGTGCCTGCCGTGGCGCCCGACGAAAAGGAGGATTATAAAGTGGACCGCCTGGGAAATATTCTGATTTTCAACCCGCAACGCATCCCACTCGATATCGCCGAAAATCAAATTAAAAAACGCCTCTTCGATGTGGCTTTCTCAGGGGCTTTTATTATCTTCGTGCTCTCGTGGCTGTTCCCGCTCATGGCGCTCATCATTAAACTCACCTCGCGCGGACCTGTCCTCTTTATCCAACCGCGTACGGGCATCAACAACCGCACCTTCCAGTGCTATAAGTTCCGCAGTATGAAGGTGAACGGTGAGGCGCACAAGAAACAGGCTACGGCCAACGATCCGCGCATTACGGCCATTGGCCGCTTTATGCGAAAAACCAATATCGACGAGCTTCCGCAGTTCTTCAATGTGCTGCTGGGCGATATGTCGGTGGTGGGTCCGCGCCCGCACATGCTGGCGCATACCGAACTTTTTACCCGCGAGGTGGAAAACTACCTCGTGAGGCACTATGTGAAACCGGGCATCACGGGTTGGGCCCAGGTGAATGGCTTCCGCGGCGAAACGCGTGAGCTCTGGCAAATCGAAAAACGCGTGCAGTACGATCACGAGTACATCCGCAACTGGTCGTTCGACTGGGACTTTGTAATCGTGTGGAAAACCTTGTTTTCGATCAAGGCGTTTCGAAATGCCGCGTGAATTTTAATGTTTAATGTTTAATGATTAATGATTAATGGTTGCGATGAAGAGATGATTTACAGTTAAAGTAACTTTGAACGGTTACAAAACTGATTAAATGTATATCGAAAATACAATACCACCCATTAAACATTAAACATTAATAATTAATCATTTAGCTTTGTTTATCTTCGTTGGTACTGTGACTGACGGGGCTGTGCTGTGCCCGGAAGGGGCGGATGAATAATATATTAAAGTAGTAGATTTTAGTGATATGTTTTGGAGGATATACCAATTTTTGGTAACTTTGGGGCAAAACTATACGTTATGAATAGAAATACATCCATATCATTAGGCAACTATTTTGATGATTTTGTCAAAAGCAGGATATCTGTAGGACGCTATAAAAATGCAAGTGAGGTTGTACGTGCTGGTTTAAGGCTTTTGGAAGAGGAGGAAAACAAAATTGCGGCCTTAAAAGATGCAATCAGGGAAGGAATAGAAAGTGGAATTGTGCATGATTTCGATCCTGAATATCATCTTAAAAAATTAAAAGCCAACAAAAAACTGCATGGCTAATTATAAATTAACCTATAAAGCAGTTCAGGATTTAGAAAGTATTTGGGAGTATACAGTTGATAAATGGTCAGAAAACCAAGCCGATAAATACTATCAAATGCTTTTGGGTGCTTTTAATCATCTTGCCGGTAATCCAGCTTCAGGAAAACACTACAAAGAAATTAGCAACAGTTTGATGGGATTTAGAGCTGGCCACCATATCATTTTTTATTCAAACAATCAAACCGGAGAAATTGAAATTATCAGAATTCTCCACGAACAAATGGATTTAAAAACCAAGTTTCATTGATTCTCCGTTTAGCCATTTTGATTTAATGAAGCATCAACAAAACCCCCTGAAACAGGAACTCACCAACAAACTAATCGCTGCTAAGGCCTTTTGGTCGTATGCGGTTACAGCCGATACGGTGATTCCCGCCGAGGTGCTGATTGAAAAAACGATGATACACCTCGATATCGAGGAGATTAATCAGTTGTTTCTGCTCTATCCCAAGCATAAAATTAAAGCGGCCTGGCGCGATAGGTTAGTGGTGCAGGGCGATGGATACTATACGCTGAATAATTTTATTGCCAGGGTTTACTTTAAGGTGAAAAATCCGGATGCTTATTTCAAACGGGTTACCACAAACTATCTTACAAAAATTCAATGCCAGCATTAGCCGGACCGGTAAGTCGTATTTTTGATAAAGTGGCCGCTCTCACTTGTGTGTCCGATTATCTGCTGGTGGGCGGTACCAATCCGGTGCCAATTAGTGCGAACCTTCGTGCTGCCGATCTGCTGGCTATTGCTGCTATGAAGATGGAGGTGCTGATGAGGAGAGCTGCCTTCAGGGATTATTACGATATTTATTCCTTGTTCAAACAGGGTGTCGATCTGAATGATGCGATTGAACTGGCTCTCAAATATTCGAAACACCAGATGAAACGGAAAAACCTGCTGGCGATTCTGTGTAATGGTAATCGTTTTCTGAAAAGTGATGATTTTCAAATGCTGTTGCCGGTGTATGATGTTACGGCCGATGAGATTGCTGCTTTTATGAGCGATAAAATAAATTCTACCTTCTTTACCCCACCGGCGTTGCCTTAGAGGAATTAACCGATAAATACATTGGCAAAACGGGTACTAATCCAAGAAATAAGTTTGACAATGAATTGCGCAGTGAATCAATGGACATTCTAAAAAATCAGATCAAAGAATTAGCTTTTTTATACGCTGAAAATCTCAATGCTAAAATCGTTGAGAGGAAAGAGCGTATGAAACTCGACGATAATTCTCATTATTTGATTTATAGGGTACTGGGTATATCGGATCATGAGGGGGAACTTATCGATAACTATCAGAATACGGGCCGTTTCTTGTATAAGTATGCCGGATCATTCCTCGAAAAAGCTACTACGCTCTGCTTCAATTATAAGTATCCTAAAGGTGTAAAAACCAAGGTTGTAAATACGCTGGGGCAACGACCGAAAACGTTTGAAATCGATTTCCTTAATGGTAACGATGCTATTGAAGTGAAATGGCGTGATGCAACGACCGATGGCGACCATATCACCAAGGAACATACGAGAGTGAAAGTTATCAGGGAACATGGCTATAAACCAATACGGGTGATGTTTTATTACCCGCAACGTGATCAGGCAGTTCGTATTCAGGAGACCCTGAAAACGCTTTACGCTGGTGTGGAGGGTGAATATTATGCTGGTGATGAGGCCTGGTCGTTTGTAAAACGATATAGTGGCGTCGATTTAAAATTAGTATTGACCAATATCGCTGATGAACGTTTCTCGTAAGATGACAATGAATTCGATCCTCCGGGGTGATTGCAGAATGTTGCTGCCGGAGCTGGCCGATGAATCGGTGGATATGGTGTATTTCGACCCGCCGTTTTTTACGCAGAAAACGCATAGCTTTAAATCCAGAGTCGACGCTAAGGTGTTTGAATTTGAGGATAGGTTTGATTCGCTCGATGATTACCTGCAGTTGATTGAAGCGGCGCTTACTCAATCGAAAAGAGTGCTCAAAACTACAGGTAGTGTTTTTCTGCACTGCGATAAAACGGCCTCGCATTCTATTCGGGTGGTGATGGATAAGGTGTTCGGACGGGAAAATTTTCAGAGTGAAATAGTTTGGTCGTACAAACGGTGGTCGAACTCGAAAAAGGGTCTGCTCAACGCCCACCAAATCATTTTCTTCTATTCTAAAACCGCTGATTTTAAGTTTAATACTATTTATACCGATTATTCGGCAACTACCAATATCGACCAGATTGTGCAGGAACGCCAGCGGGATGTAAACGGAAAATCGGTGTACAAACGCGATGTGCAGGGAAATGTGGTCATCGGTAAGGGCAAGAAAGGGGTTCCGCTGTCGGATGTGTGGGAAATACCCTTCCTCAACCCGAAAGCAAAGGAACGTACCGGATACCCGACCCAAAAACCGGTGCTGCTGCTTAATCAGCTTATTCGTATCGCTACCGATGAGGGTGATGTGGTGCTCGATCCTTTTTGTGGAAGTGGTACTACCTGCGTGGCTGCTAAATTGCTGAACCGTAAGTTTATGGGTATCGATGCGTCGGCCGATGCGGTAGCGCTCGCTACTTCCCGCCTGCAGGAAATGGTTGTTACTGAATCGGAATTGGTAAAAAAAGGGGCTGATAGCTTTGTCGAAAAAACGGAAAAGGAACTGGCTATCCTGCAAACTATAAATGCTTTCCCGGTACACCGAAATGCTGGTATCGATGGCTTCCTCAGGGAGCAACCCGATGGTGCTCCTGTGCCGGTGAAAATTCAGGCTGAGTGGGAGTCGCTCGACGATGCTGTCGAAAAACTGGAACGGGCATCGCTGGGGAAAGGATACAGCTATAAAATTGTGGTGCAAACAAAAGAAGCGGCCCCGAACAGGATTTTTGAAATCGATTCGCATGTCGAAATTATTAAATCGCTCGAATTGCAGGCACGGGAAAGAGGTAAAAAACGGAACCTGATTAAAACAGGTTGAATGATTAATAGCAAACTACTAAATGACTGATAACAACACCGACCAACCGGAGCTGAACCAGGAACCCATTCAGAATTCCAACGCCCCCTATGCGCCCTACGGCGGATATGGCAACTATGGTTACAATGGCTATGGCTACGGGCCGGAAGAGGGGCGCATCGATTACCGGAAATGGCTGGTGCGCATCGGTAGGCAGTGGAAGTGGCTGGTGCTGTCGGTGGTGCTGTGCACGGCCGTGGCCTGGTGGGCCTATCAGTCGGCTACGCGGGTGTACGAGTACCAGGCTACTATTATGCTGAAGGGCTCGCCTTCGCAACTGAATATCTTCGACCGTAACTTTGCGTCGTCGTCGCAACTGGGTTCCTTCGGGGCGGAATACCGGGGATACCTCAATCAGTCGATTCGTCTGGGTCTCCGCAGTAGTGTGCTGCGTACGGTCGAAACGCTGGGCTTCAACGTGCATTTCTATACGAAGTCGCGCTACCGCGAAACGGAACTGTTTCCGGAAGAGCCGTACGTGGTGGAGATGGACCTGACGCATCCACAACCGCTGCGGGCCGATTTTGAGGTGGTGAAGCAACCGGATGGCTCGCTGCTGCTGCACGTAAAAGGCGAAAAGGTGGTGCTCCACGATTTTGCGGAACGGAAACACCTGGTGTATTACCCGGATATCGACGAAACGATTAAGGTGCCGGCCAATGGGGTGGTGAAAACGAAGTACTGCTCGTTTGTGATTCGTCCCAATTCGGAACTGGCGCTGCTCAACAGCGAACGGGTGGCCTGGCTGGGGATGGATGATACCGATACCGACCAACAGGAAAAGGATACCAAACCGGTGTTCTTCCGCTTCTATACTCACAACCAACTCGCGGGTCTTTTCCGCAATCTCAACGTGAAGGAAGTGGAGAAATACGCGACTACCGCCGTGGTTACTCTCCGCACCTCGTCGCCCAACAAGGGACGCGTGTTTCTCAACCAGCACCTCGACCGCTGGCTGCTGGAGGAGATGGAACAGAAGAACCTGACGGCTGTGAATACGCTGCAGTTTATCAATCAGCAACTGGAGGTGACCCGCGACTCGCTGGAACTGATAAAGGCGAAGATTGAGAATTTCCGCCGCAACAACGATGTGATTCTGCTCGAAGAACAGCTCAGCGAAATTTATACGGGCCGCAAAGCGGTGGAGGATGAGCTTACTGCCCTGCGCAATACGCAGCAGCGACTGGTGCAGCTCAAACAGTATATCGCCACCCGGGCCAGCGATGCCGAACTGATGGCGCCGGTGGTGATGGGCCTCAACTCGGAGGCGCTGCAGGGGGCTGTGATGAAGCTCATGGACATTCGTAGCCGCCTGTATTCGATGCAGAGCCGCGAGAAGGATACGAACCCGTATGTGGAAGATCTGCGCAAAGAGGAGCGCACGCAGCTGGCCATTGTGGATGAGGCGCTGAAGCAGCTCGAAAGTCATAACGCACAGGCGATGCGGCAAACCGAACGGCGCCTGCAAGGCTACATCGGCGAGCAGAATGCGCTGCCGGCCATGGAGCAGGAATACCTGGAACTGAAACGTACCTTCGACCTCAACGATAAGCTCTACAGTCTGCTGCGCACCCGCAAGGTGGAGACGGAGGTGATGAAGGCTTCGTCTACTGCCGATAGTAAGATTCTCGAATACGCTACCGAAGGCCGACAGGTGTCGCCGAGTCCGCTCATTGTGGCGGCCGGACTGGTGGGCGGACTGACACTGCCCATAGCGCTTATTATACTGCTTACCCTGCTCGATGTGAAGGTGCACGACGAGGAGGAGGTGAAGCGACTGGTGCAGCAACCGGTGCTGGGCTATATTATCCGCAACGATCTCGACTCGCCGCTGGTGACCTACGATTACCCGGCATCGCCCGTTACCGAGACTTTCCGGGCCCTGCGTTCTAGTTTCAACTACCTGCTCCGGGGCCATCAGCCGCAGGTTATTGTAGTGTCGTCGTCGGCCTCGGGCGAAGGAAAATCGTTTGTGGCCCTTAACATGGCGGGCCTCTATGCCATGGCGGGCCGCCGCACGGTGCTGCTGGGCTTCGACCTGCGTAAGCACGGATTGAAGGAATACCTCGACATACCCCTCACGAGGGGCATCAGCGAAGTGCTGATTGGAAGTCACACTCTTGAAGAGGTGGTGACCCGTTGCCGCGAAAACCTCGATGTGATTACCGCCGGCACCCTGCCACCCAACCCTTCGGACCTTATCGACTCGGAGAATACCGCCCTTCTGCTCGAACAGCTGAAACAAATCTACGAGATAATCGTTATTGATACAAGTCCGGTGGGATTAGTGACCGACGCCCTGCCCCTGGCCCGCATGGCCGACATCAACCTTTTTGTGGTGCGCCCCGGCCATACGCTGAAGAAAGCCCTGGCACCCACCTTCCACCAACTCGAAAAATCGGGGGTGGCCACCATAGGCCTGGTGCTGAACGCCCTCGACCCTGTCGAACAACACGTGAGCTATGGCTACGGCTATACCCCGCGAACCGATAAAAAATAAGTAAAACAAACAGATATGAAGAAACTCCTGATTTTTGCCGTCCTTGTAGCGATGGCTTCCTGCATACCGCAGAAAAAACTGATTTATATGCAGGATAAAACGGCCGAAAAAGACTACACCAACCCGTATCAAAGGGCTGAGCAAATAACCGAATTGTATAAAGTGCAGGCTGGTGATTATTTGTATATCAAAGTAAATTCGACTCGGGAGGAGATTGATAAGTTGTATAATTTGGGAAGTAACCAACAAACCATGCAGCTTGGCTCAGGCGTATCTGCAAAATATTATTCGTATTTGGTCAAAGACAATGGCGCTATAGATTTCCCCTACCTGGGAGAAGTTCTTGTGGCTGGTAAAACGACGACCGAAATCAAGCACGAGATTCACGCCCGCCTGAGCCGTTCAATGGATTCATTTAGTATTCAGGTCGTTCTCACCAATGCAAGTTTTACTGTACTGGGAGAAGTAAGGCAGCCTGGGCAATACCAAATGAGCCGTGATCAGCTAACACTTTTTGAAGCTATTTCTATAGCAGGTGATATCACCTCCTTCGGTAAACGCAACCAAATCCGCATAGTACGACCCACCCCTCAGGGATCCATAACGCAAATTGTGGATATGACCGATAAAAACATCATAGACAGCCAGCGTTACTTTATCTATCCCAACGATCTCATTTACGTAGAACCAATGGCCATTAAGCAATACGGTATCGGCGAAACCTTTTCGTTCAGCATGATTTCGTGGTTGATAAGCATTGGCCTCTTTATTAACACCCTCAATAAGTAATTTATGCAGCCCAACAATCCTGTAAACCCCAACATTCCCCCTACTCCGCTTACCCGCCGCTATGCCGATGATGATTATGGCTACGGCTACGGTTACGGACCCGAAGAAAAACCCTTCAACTACCGCAAGTGGTTTTTCCTTATGCTTTCAAATTGGTACTGGTTTGTGCTGTCGCTGGTAATAGCATTGGGCATTGCCTGGTGGGTGTATCGTTCTGCACCTCGCATTTATGAGGTAAAATCGACGGTAATGTTGAATTCAAATACTCAGCAAAATAATATCCTTTCCGAAGATTTTATGAAAGCGGTACAGCCGGGTATGTCCCGGGATAACCGTAATTTCGTAAATTTTTCGGTGCTTATGACTCTTGAAAGTCGAATTCTTCAAACGCTGGATAACCTCGATTTTAATGTTCACATGTTTACCCGGGGGATGTTTAATTACGGAGATTTGTATCCTGATTACCCTTTTACTGTGGAGCTGGATAAATCGCATGTACAGGCAGTGAACCTCGATTTTAAATTGGAAAAAGGAGGAAGTAATGTGTTGTATGTTGTAGCAAAGGGTGAAAATGTTGCAATTCATGATTTTCTGACTGCTAAAGATGTTAAACGATTAGATAACGTGGAGGTACGTGTACCTGTAAAGACAAACGGTTCTGTAGAGCACGAGTATTTTTCCTTTCGATTAGTGGAAAAAGAACTACCTCTTGGCGAAGTTGCCGAGATACCGGAGCTCTATTTTGCTTTTATCAATAACAAACGCCTGGTGTCGGAATATAAGAATATGCAAATTACTGAAGCGGCAAAGAATGCTTCGGTGGTGACCATTACACTGCGTGCAAAAAGCAATGGTAAAGCTCAGGCCTTTCTGAATAAACATTTGGAACTTTGGATGAATCAGGATTTGGAAAAGAAAAACCTGACTGCAGTTAGCACCATTTCTTTTATCGATGAGCAGTTAAAATCCATGAGAGACACATTGGATCGTATGGGTAGAAAGTTAGAAAACTTTAGAATCTCCAACGATGTAATTGTACCGGAAGCTCAGATATCAGGTTCCTATGCAAAATTACAGGAATTAGAAACTAATTTATTGCAGCTAAATCTTCAAAAGGATTATGTTACCCGCTTGCGGAGTTACCTTCAAAACCGGGCTGATTATACAAAATTAATTTCACCCGAAGCAGCAGGTATTAACTCCCCTGTGTTATCGCAGATGATTTCGGAACTGGCGCGTATTCGGGGCGAATTGCATGCAATGCGCGACAAGGATGTGAATTCTAATCCCTATTATTCAGAGTTAATTAAAGCGGAACAAACCACCCTAGCCACCGTGAAAGAAAACCTGGCAAGTATAGAACAATTTGTAAGCTCTAATATTTCAGCCCTTGAACGGCAGCGTGCTCAGCTAAAATCAACTCAGAATACACTCCCTGCAAAGGAACAGGAACTGTATGACCTTCAACGGGCTTATAATCTTACCAATGAAGTCAATAATCTATTGATGAGCCGTAGGATGGAAACCGAAGTAGTGAAAGCCTCCAGCCGACCCGATAACGAAGTGTTAGAGTTTTCGTCGGGAGGAGTATTGGTGTCTCCCACCTATATAATTTTTGCCATTGGGTTGATGGCAGGTCTTGCTTTGCCCATGCTTGTTATCGTTTTAATTCAGTTCCTGAATAATAAAATACAGAGCGAAGAAGATATTCAAGAAATTACAACCTTACCAATTATTGGCCACATTGTAATGAGCGACGAAGGCAAGCAAATGGTAACCATGGAACATCCCCGGGCACCTATCACTGAAGCTTTCAGGGCTTTGCGTACAAGTTTTGATTATATTGTAAAAGGAAAAGGTCATAAGGTGATAATGTTTACTTCTTCCACTTCGGGGGAAGGAAAAACATTCTGTGCTCTTAACCTGGCTGGAGTGCTGGCTATGGCAGGTAAAAAAACTATTTTATTAGGTTTCGACCTTCGTAAACCCCGTTTAGGTGAATATACGGGTATTGCTCGCCGCGATGGCATTACCAATTTTCTTATCGGACAGAATGTTATCGAAGACCTAATTGTACCATACAAGCCAAATCTGGATTTAATGCTTTCTGGTACCACACCTCCCAATCCTGCTGATTTAATTGATTCGGATACTACAGAGGAGTTATTCAAGCAGCTAAAAGAAAAGTACGACTACATAGTAGTGGATACCAGTCCGGTAGGTTTAGTAACGGATGCATTAATTCTTTCCCGTCATTCTGATTTAAATATCTATGTAATCCGACCAAAATTCACAGTTAAACCCGTATTTGAAAATACATTAGCCCAAATGGAAAAATCGAATATGTCAAAGTTGGGATTGTTGGTGAATGGTATTATACCAGTAAAGAATCGATATGGATATGGATATGGATATGGATATTCTGAGAAGGAATGACTAGTATGGAAGCATATCTAATTAATCTTCCCAAATGTAAAAAATTCATTTTGTCTGGTTCTTATCAATTAATCTGCAATTAATTTTGAGTACTACAAAACGAGTTCTAATTAACAGCAGTTTCCTCTATATCAAAACAATTCTAACTGTTGTTATTTCAATCTTTTTATCAAGATTTTTACTTGAAGGCTTAGGCATTCAGGATTATGGTGTGTACAATGTAGTTGGTGGCGTTATTGGGTTAATGAGTTTTGTTACAGCTACTCTTTCTAATTCTAATTCACGGTTTATTGCAGTTTCAATTGGGAAGAACGATATAAATAATTCTGTTATAGTTTTTAATACTGTAAAAGCAATCACTAAAAAGGTAGTATCTTATATAATAATTGCGCTAATAGTAGTAGGTATAATATTCGTAAATTTCATACTTAAAATACCTGAAGACAGAGTTTTTGCAGCCAATATTGTGTACGCTTGTATGATAGTGAACACAGCATATTCACTACTTACAGCTCCTTATTCATCGTTGTTGTATGCAAGAGAAAAATTTAAATTTATAACGACGCTCGAAATTATAGATATCTTTCTAAAATTGGGTATTGCATACTTACTAACACAAACTAAAACAGATAATCTGATTTTATATGCAGTATTATTGATGCTGTTAAGTTTTCTTCACCGTACCGTATTAAAACAGTATTGTATTAAAACAGAAATAATTGCTCAGAAATCAAAAAATGAAAAGCACAGTGTTGATAAAGAAATTACTAAAAGTCTTTTATCATTTTCGGGCTGGAATCTTTTAGAATCAATAGGTATAATAACAATTAGACAAGGGTCGGTTTTTCTAGTAAATGTGTTTTTTGGCGTGGTAGTAAACGCTGCTTATGGCATCGCAACAGTAGTAAATACGCAAATGCTCCAGTTTTCAGCTTCCATGCTTGGTGCCATAAAACCTATAGTTTATAAAAGTTTTGGAGATGACAACAAAGAACGACAGAATTTTTTCACCCTCCTTACTTCAAAAATCGGAATTATTTTATTGTCATTTATTTTGGTGCCGGTAATATGTGAAATTGATTTTATACTTGGAATTTGGCTGGTCGAAATTCCTCGGAATACTGCTATTTTTATCAAATTGGCTTTGACCTTATCGATAATTGGTCAAATGTCATATGGGTTAATAATTACCATGCAGGCTTATGGTAGAGTAAGAGAGATTCAAATAGCTACATTTATTCTTCAGATTTTAAATTTCCCAATCAGCTTTATCCTACTGAAAATTGGAAGTCCTGTGTATTCTATATACCTTGTAGCTATATCAATTGAGGTTGTTATACTGCCAACACGACTTTTTCTCACAAACAAGTATTTACAAACAAATGTGAACAGCTATTTAATAAACATTGTTTTCAAACCAGCTTTATTTCTGGTAGTTACTTATTTTATGTTTAATTATGTGGTTAATAGTTCAGAATCCTCACTAATTCGACTTCTTGCAATCTTAATTATCAATATCTTGCTCACTGCTCTATATTCTTATTTTATTATTTTCAATAAGGCTGAAAAGCAAATAGTCAGTGGGCTTGTGAAATCATTTACAAAAAAATAAAAATGAAAAAAGTGTTGTTTGTGGTATCCTCTGGTTTTAGTTATGCAAGTAGCAGGGTAAGAGTCTATCAATATTTGCCATATCTTTCAGATATAAATTATAAAGTTTTTAGGTTCAACAAAAAGTTGACAGGAACAAAATTTGACCATTATATAAACATTTTTTCGTTACTTGTTTATGCATTGTTTTATGAAACCATTTTTATCCAAAAAGTCTTTTTTAGAAAAGAAATTTTCTTTTTGATTAAATTTGTATTCAGGAAAAGAATTGTTTACGACTTTGATGATGCGATATTTTTAAAATCAAGTGGAGGAACACAAAACAAGACGATAATAGAGTATTTTAATTACGGCCTTACATGCAGTGATGCTTGCTTAGTTGTTAGTGATTTTAATGCTGATTATGCAAAAAAATACTGCAGCAATGTGCATAAAGTTGTTGGTCCTATCGATGTAAAAAGGTATAAAGTCAAGCCAGTTGCAACAGAAAATACTGAAACCATTTATATTGGATGGATAGGTAGTCCTTCAACCACAAAGTATCTAAATACAATTACAAAGGTTTTTGAAGAGATTTATCGAAAATACAATGATAAAGTGAAATTTATTTTTATGGGAGCCGATTCACCTAACACAGATTTCAAAAATGCTGAGTTTCATACTTGGAGTTATGAAGATGAAATATCCTTTTTAATGAAACTTGATGTCGGCATAATGCCACTAACAGATGACGACTGGACAAAAGGCAAAGGGGGTTACAAACTGCTTCAATATATGGCAACAGGAATACCCGGCGTAGCTTCTGATATAGGTGCTAACAAAGAAATTATTATGGATGGAGAAACCGGTTTTTTAGTAAACGATATAGAAAATTGGGTTGAAAAACTTTCATTTTTAATAGAAAATACCGAAGAAAGACAATTATTTGGAAAAAAAGCAAGATTAAATGCTGAGAAGTATTACTCCATAGAAGCAAATATTGGAGTATTGTCAGCACAATTATAAAAAAATAAAAATATGACTCTCGAAATTCTAATCTCCACCATTGACACCGGCATAACTAAAATATCCGATATTTTACTTCCATTTAGGCCGGATGTAAAATACATTGTATCACACCAATACCAGGATGAGAAATATCTGCCTATACCCAAAGAGTTGATAAGAGAAGATGTGTTAGTGTCACAAATTCCCGGAAAAGGCCTGACTAAATCGAGAAATAATGCCATTAGATTGGCTACGGCAGATATCTGTGTAATTGCGGATGATGATGTTAGATATACTGATGAGTATTTTGATACGATTTTAGATGTTTACCAAAATAATGATGTGAATGTGGCTTGTTTTATGATAAATACTGGTGAAGGAAATCCTAAATACAAAAACTACTCAAATAATGAAATAATAATAAAGTCTTTGAAAGACCATGCGCCAAGTTCCATTGAGATAACATTCCGGTTAAAACCTGTACTTGAAAAAGAAATTCTTTTTGACGAACGATTTGGTCTTGGCTCTTGGCTGGCAGGGGGGGAGGAAAATCTCTTCATTTTCGATGCAATCAATAAACATTTACTGGTCAAATTTTTTCCTCATTACATTGTGCAACATCCTTTTGAGAGTACTATAAAATCATTTCCAAAATACCACCAACGCAGAGTAAAAGTTGGAGGTGCACTTGATGCTCGAATTAATGGTTGGTTTTCAATACCAAAAGCATTTGCAGGGACATTGAAATTTCTACCCGATTTAATTCGAAACAGAAAAAATCCGTTTATTTACTTATACGAAAGATTATCAGCAGCCATTTATATACTATTTTCAAAACCAACACAATGAACCTCTCCCTAATCGCCGGTGCGCGTCCCAATTTCATGAAAATCGCTCCGATTATTCATGTTATTAAGCAGGCACAGCAGAATGGCAAAAACATAAATTATCGCCTCGTTCATACCGGCCAGCATTACGACCAAAAGATGAGCGATACCTTTTTCACAGAGCTAAATATTCCTGCACCGGATGCAAATCTGGGTTGTGGCGGCGGAACGCAGGCAGAACAAACAGCGGCTATTATGGTGGCGTTTGAAAAAGAATTGCTGGCGCATCCTGCTGATTTGGTAATGGTAGTGGGTGATGTCACCAGCACCATGGCTTGCAGCATTGTGGCAAAAAAACTGAATACGAAAGTAGCTCATGTGGAAGCGGGCATTCGTAGTTGGGACTTAACAATGCCTGAAGAGATTAACCGCATGGTAACCGACGCACTGGCTGATTATTATTTCACCACTACCGAACTGGCAAACCAAAACCTCCGAAACACAGGTGCACGAGAAGAACAAATTTTCTTTGTGGGCAATGTGATGATTGATACATTGCTGGCCAATATAGAACGTCTTGTAAAACCTGCTGTTTTTGATCAGTTGGGTTTAAAAGAAAAAGAATACATGATGCTTACGCTTCACCGACCCGCTAACGTAGACGAAGCGGATAAGTTAAAAGCCCTGATGACCGAAATAGTAAGCAATGTTCATGGGTTACCGGTAATTTTCCCTATACATCCCCGGACTGCTATTATGTTTACAGACCTGGGAATTGAAGCTGAAAACTTACACATTGTCGATCCAATGGGTTATCTGGAATTCAACTACATGGTACAACATGCCAAAGCCGTAATAACCGACTCAGGAGGTATAACCGAAGAAACAACCGTAATGGGCATTCCCTGTATAACCCTTCGTGACAATACTGAACGTCCTGAAACCATTACCATTGGCACCAACGAACTGATCGGCACCAATCCGGCAGCTATAAAACCGGCTCTTGATAAACTATTTGCAGGAGAATGGAAAAAAGGCGGAATACCGGAATTGTGGGATGGGAAAGCAGCGGTAAGGATAGTGGAAAAACTTGAAATACTTTATAGATAAGAATGACCATATGAGACGAATCATCATTCTAAAGGCTATATATTATTATCTCCGGTAATAGTGTTTTTATTTGGTGCCTATTTAATGTCTGCCAACAAAAGGATAATTGATGAAGATTTAAGTAGATTAACTAATGTTGACAAATGGGGAGGGATAATTAAACAATTACTTCTTAATAAAGAGTTTAGAAATGTTGTTTACTATAGACTTGGGTCAGTTGCATTTCTCCCTAGTTTGTTGCTTAAACCAAATCCTACATTACATATAATGACAAGAGAAATAGGACCCGGATTAATAGTTGTACACGGTGACGCTACTTATATTAATGCAAAATCAATTGGAAAGAATTTCTATATAAATCAATGTGCTACTGTCGGAGTAATTGGTACGGATTCACCAGTTATCGGCGATAATGTAAGAGTTGCAACCGGTGCAATAGTACTGGGAAATATAATAGTAGGCAATAATGTGAATATAGGGGCAGGTGCCGTAGTTGTAAAAAATGTACCGGATAATTGTACAGTGGTTGGTAATCCGGCAAGGATAGTGAAAATTGATGGGCAAAAAGTTGATGTTAAATTGTAAAAAACTGATTGTTACTTATGAATAAGAAAAAAATATTAATCGTAA
>JANJXE010000324.1 GCA_024709185.1 Paludibacter sp. | reverse complement strand
TTTCCAATGATGTCGACACACCAGATTGTTATACTCAAAGAAGCACAAAACATAAAGGAAATCGATAAGTTGCAGTTTTACCTGGGCCATATGTCGTCTTCAACTATCCTGGTTATTTGTTACAAATACGGTACTGTGGATGGCCGCAAAAAGTGGGTGACTGAAATGCGTCAAAAAGGAATTGTGTATGAATCGGCTAAACTAAGGGATTACGAAATGCCAGCCTGGATAAACCGGTATGTGAAAAATCAACAACTACAAATTGATGAAAAAGCTGTAGTTATGCTCAACGATTTTCTGGGTACTGATCTGAGTAAAGTAGCCAATGAAATCGACAAACTGAAAATTACGATGCCAAAAGGCTCCATCCGTATTACTCCCGATTTGATTGAGAAAAATATTGGCATCAGCAAGGACTTTAATGTTTTTGAGTTACAGGATGCTCTGATTAATAAAGATGTGGTGAAGGCCAATCGCATTGTTCAGTATTTTGCCGACAATAAAAAGTCGAATCCCATTCAAATGGTTCTGGCCCAGTTATTTAATTTCTATAGTAATTTGATGCTTTTTCACTATTTACCTCAGAAAACAGCCGAAGCCGCTGCTGTTGAATTCAAAATTCATCCTTTTATTGCCAAAAACTTTGTGAAAGCAGCTCAGTCGTATAATGCCTGGAAAACGATTTACATTTTAGGGTATATTCGCGAGACGGATGCAAAAAGCAAGGGTATTAATGCAGGAAATATTGATGATAAGGACCTATACAAAGAATTGATTTTTAAGATTTTACACTAAAAAATGACGAAGGAAGTAATTTTTCCTATATATAACACGCTGATTTCTGACTCCTTACAAATTGGCGAAATTAATGTATCTAATACGATCAGACTGTTGAATGAAGGTGCTACTATTCCATTTATCAGCCGATACCGTAAAGAAATGACAGGTGGACTCGATGAAGTGCAAATAGCAGCCATCAACGAACAGTTTGAAAAGCTGAAAGAACTATCCAAACGGAAGGAAACTGTACTTAAAACAGTTGAAGAACTGGAAAAACTAACACCTGAACTCCGACAGCGCATCGACAACTGTTGGAACAGTACTGAACTGGAAGATATTTACCTGCCATTTAAGCCCAAACGCAGAACGCGTGCGGAAATTGCCCGTGAAAATGGTTTAGAGCCTCTTGCGAAGATGATTATGAAGCAAAATGCGGAACAACTTGAGCGACTTGCAAAACCTTTTGTAAAGGATAAAATTCAATCCACAGATGATGCATTAGCAGGTGCTTCCGATATAATTGCTGAATGGATTAACGAAAACGAATCTGTTCGAAATTCTGTTCGCCGAATATTTAGTTACGAGGCTGTTATTAGCTCCAGGGTTGTAAAGGGAAAAGAAGATGAAGGCCAAAAGTACAGAGATTATTTTGAACTTTCTGAAAAATTAAGTCGTTGCAGTTCACATCGTTTACTGGCGTTGCGTAGAGGTGAGGCCGAAGGTATCTTACGGGTAAGTATTTCTCCTGATGAAGAAAAATGCCTCGAAAAACTTGAAAGATTTGTAGTTAAAGCCGATAATGAAGCAGGTGAATTTGTGTATAATTCGCTAAAAGATGCATACAAACGTCTGTTGAAACCATCCATTGAAACTGAATTTGCTGCTTCGAGCAAACAAAAAGCCGATGAAGAAGCAATTCGCGTTTTTGCTGACAACCTGCGACAATTGTTACTGGCTGCTCCGCTTGGTCAGAAACGGGTTATGGGAATAGATCCGGGATTCAGAACCGGATGTAAGGTTGTATGCCTCGATGCTCAGGGTAGTTTATTACATAATGAGACTATTTATCCTCATCCTCCTCAAAATGAATATACTCAGGCAACCCGAAAATTACAAAAAATGGTTGAAGCCTATCAAATTGAAGCAATAGCCATAGGAAACGGAACCGCTGGCAGGGAAACAGAACAACTTATTCAAAATACACGCTTCGATAGGGTAGTCCAGGTTTTTGTTGTAAGTGAAAATGGAGCTTCAATCTACTCAGCATCCAAAATTGCCCGAGAGGAGTTTCCGGATTACGACGTAACCGTTCGGGGAGCTGTATCGATTGGGCGCCGTTTGATGGATCCGTTGGCAGAATTGGTCAAAATTGATCCCAAATCGATAGGAGTAGGTCAATATCAACACGATGTAGATCAGACTTTACTTAAAAAGGCACTCGACCAAACGGTGGAAAATGCAGTAAATAAAGTAGGAGTGAATTTAAATACTGCATCCAGGCATTTACTAACCTACATTTCAGGCTTAGGACCACAGCTGGCGTCGAATATTGTTGACTATAGAACTGTTAACGGCCCCTTTAAAAACCGGAAAGAGTTGATGAAGGTACCCAAAATGGGCGCAAAAACATTTGAGCAATGCGCTGGTTTTCTGCGTATTCCGGATAGTGATAATCCCCTTGATAATTCGGCCGTCCATCCTGAAAGCTATGGGATTGTTAAGGCAATGGCTGGTGATTTAAAGATCGAAATCGATCAGTTAATACGTAACAAGGAGTTGGTTAAAACAATCGATTTGAATCGCTATGTAAACGCAACAACAGGCATTCCCACACTCACCGATATCGTGAATGAACTGGAAAAACCGGGACGTGATCCGCGTAATACTGTGAAAGTCTTTGATTTCGATCCATCAATCCGGAAAATTGAAGATTTAAAGCCAGGTATGGAACTTCCGGGGATTATCACTAATATTACCAATTTCGGAGCTTTTGTTGATATAGGTATTAAGGAAAATGGATTGATTCATATTTCTCAGATGGCCAACCGATACATTACAAACCCTGCAGAAATTGTTTCTTTGCATCAGCATGTTCGTGTACAGGTGCTGGAAGCCGATTTAGTGCGAAAACGGGTACAACTAAAATTATTAAGTTGAAAAAGTGTGAATTAGCTTCACACGTTGAAAGGACAATAGTAAAGGCTTATCTTAGCTTATAAAGCAATTCAGACAGTTTCTTTACACCTTTAGAAGCACTTGATTTAATGAGTGTTACAC
>JANJXE010000293.1 GCA_024709185.1 Paludibacter sp. | reverse complement strand
AATATCTCCTCAGCAAGCTGTAAACAATAAAGCAGCACAGGCAGGATTTCACCCTATGACTCAACGAACTGCCACCAGAGTAATAATATATTTTTCAGATAACACATTTCAGGAATTCGAATCAAAATAATTGTCGTATTTTTGTACCCGGAATCAATTAGTGAAATGGATGAAAAAATTCGTCAGTGATCTGGTCGTAAGCAGCAATGTTAAGCTTAATGATCAGTATTTTTTAATAAAGGTAAAGTTACAGTTTGACTTACCTACCATATTACCTGGACAATTTGTGGAACTTAAGGTGGAGGACTCTCCTTCAACCTTTCTAAGGCGTCCAATTTCAATCAATTTTGTGGATAGAGACAAGAACGAGATATGGTTATTGATCCAGATAGTTGGAGAAGGTACCCGAAAATTAAGTTTATTGTCAGAGGGTTCTTTACTCAATATGATTTATCCTCTTGGAAATACTTTTACAGTTCCAAACTCGAAGGATTCTGAGCTATTACTGGTTGGAGGAGGTGTAGGAATTGCTCCATTGCTTTTTTGGGGCTCAGAATTGGCTTCTAAGGGCTTTAAATGTAATTTTCTGCTGGGTGGTAAATCTGAAACAAATTTATTGCTTCTCGACGAGTTTAATCGGTATGGAAACGTATACTGTACCACAGAAGATGGCAGCGCAGGTGAAAAAGGATTCGTAACTCATCACTCAATTCTCGGTAGCCAACGTTTTGATGCTATTTATAGTTGTGGTCCTACCCCTATGATGAAAGCAGTTGCTGCATACGCCAAATCAAAGGATATCTTTTGCGAGGTGTCACTCGAAAATACAATGGCGTGTGGATTCGGTGCATGTCTCTGTTGCGTAACTGATACAACCGACGGAAATGTGTGTGTTTGTACTGAAGGTCCCGTGTTTAATATTACAAAATTAAAATGGCAGATTTAACTATCCAACTGGGAAGAATACAATTGAAAAACCCGGTAATGACAGCTTCTGGCACATTTGGCTATGGCACAGAGTATTACGACTTTTTTGATGTTGCGCGAATAGGAGGTATTGTTGTTAAAGGGACTACTCTTCGCGAAAGACAGGGAAATGCTTATCCCCGTATGGCAGAAACCCCACTTGGCATGTTAAACGCTGTGGGACTGCAAAATAAGGGTGTTCATTACTTTGTAGAAAAGATTTATCCCGGTATAAAAGATCTTCAAACAGGTATATTTGTGAATGTGTCGGGCTCAACTGTTGATGATTATGTTGAAACAGCTGAAATTATAAATGAATTAGAGCATATTCCGGGTATTGAATTGAACATTTCCTGTCCAAATGTGAAAGAAGGTGGAATGGCTTTTGGAACTAGTTGTCCCTCTGCTGCTCAGGTAGTTAAGGAAGTGCGAAGGGTCTATAAAAAAGAACTAATGGTAAAGCTTTCGCCAAATGTAACATCCATTACAGACATAGCACTTGCTGTAGAAGCTGAAGGAGCTGATTCAATATCCTTAATTAATACTCTTTTGGGAATGGCCATCAATGCTGAGACGCGACGACCGGTACTTTCTACTGTTACAGGTGGACTTTCGGGACCTGCTGTAAAACCGATAGCTTTGCGAATGGTATGGCAGGTTGCCAATGCAGTAAAAATTCCAGTTGTAGGTATGGGTGGCATTATGAATGCCAGCGATGCCATCGAATTTTTGATTGCAGGTGCATCAGCAGTTCAAATTGGAACTGCTAATTTTATCGATCCTGCTACCCCGGTGAAAGTACTCGAAGGTATAGAACAATATCTTGACCGCCATGCTATTTCCAATGTAAAAGACCTGATAGGCTCTTTAAAATTCTGAATTCATAAACATAAAAAAAGTGCCCTTCACTAAAAGAGCACCTATCAATTTCAAATTCAATTGGCCTGATTTGCCGGATTATCTGTTTTCCGCAAGATTGTCATAATTATTGTGACGCGAAACGTTGATGACAATTAAGTACTTGCGATACTGTTCACTAGTAAGTATCGATTTTGCATTTCCCAGATTAAACATAACCGCTTTCTCAGCTGCTGTTTCGCTTGCTCTTCTGTTCGCCTGGTTTAATTTGCGTTCTGTGATGTTGAAAATGTAATTTAACTGATCAGCCTGTTCTTCACTGGCATCGAGGTAACGAACCAGCGAATTAAATGTGCTTGAGTCGGTTAATTTGTAAAACACTCTGTATTCCGATAAATTGCTTGCGTTTGTCAGACCTATTCCTGCAAACACCATCATTACTGTAACTAAAATCTTTTTCATACCTTTAATATTTTAATAAATCTCTTTGTTAACTAAACTAATTTATACTACTCTCATTTCAATAATCATAAGCCATAATGAATTATTTAAATTGACAATGCAAAAATACATGTTATAGAACATATAAAAAAATATATTGAGCAAAATATAATGCAAAAACATGCTATAAAACATATTTCGTAAAACATTTAAATGTAATTAAATGATTACTAGAATTTTAGCGAATTGTTAAATTTTTCCAATGATATTACAAAGCTGTTACAAAAAAGCTGAAAATTCGCTGTAGGAGGGTATTTTGTTCAAAATGATATAGTTTTTCCGGTCGGAGGAAAGCTGTAAATAGTGGTGGTTGATGCCGTTGCTGATAAAAATATGTTCAATCTGAAGTGCTGTGTTGTACACTGAAACCTGATCAAGCGTACTCTGATTGAGTGCAACAGTGGGTGCTTTAAATTCAAAAACAGCTAATGCCCGGATGTTGGAATTGTATAAAACAGCATCGCATCGTTTAGACTGACCATTCACTATCAATTGTTGCTCGACAGCTATAAGTGAACCGGGATAGTGCTTCTCTTCAACGATATAATGTAAAAAATGCTGCCGTACCCATTCTTCCGGAGTCAAACGAACAAACTTCTTACGCAGAAAATCAAATATCAACCAGTTTTCACCCGTTTTTTTAACGTTATATTGATAGGAAGGTAAATTCAACTGCCACATATTTTTTGTATATTTGCCGAAATTTAGGGTGCCCGATTGGTTTTGATCCGGCGTTTACGAAGCGAAATTAGAAAAAACTATTTAATTCTGCTATTATGATGAGAACAAAAAAAGAAATTGTTGAAAACTGGCTTCCGCGTTACACCAAACGCCCTCTCGAAGATTTTACAGAGTACATTCTGCTTACTAACTTTAATAATTATGTCGAAAAATTTGCTGAATGGTTTGATGTGCCGGTTTTAGGACGTGATGCAAATATGATTAATGCTTCGGCAAACGGAATTACTATCATCAATTTTGGCATGGGAAGCCCCAATGCAGCATTAATAATGGATACGCTTTCTGCTATTCATCCAAAAGCAGTCCTTTTTCTGGGCAAGTGTGGTGGACTTAAAGATAAAAACAGGATAGGTGATTATATCCTTCCAAGTGCTGCAATCCGTGGTGAAGGTACTTCCAACGATTATTTTCCACCAGAAATACCTGCTTTACCTGCTTTTAACCTTCAACGTGCTGTTTCATCAAATATTCGCGACTTCGACAAAGATTACTGGACCGGAACAGTGTATACGACCAATCGAAGGGTATGGGAATGGGATGAAAAATTTAAAAAATACCTTCGTTCAACCCGTGCAATTGCTATAGATATGGAAACAGCAACCTTATTTTCGGTAGGATTTTATAATGGTATACCTACCGGTGCGTTATTACTTGTTTCAGACATGCCCATGCAGGAAGACGGTATAAAAACATCGGAGAGTGATAAAAAGGTTACTACGAGTTTCGTTGATGAGCATATCAAAATTGGAGTTAAAGCCCTTAGTTCTCTGATGAATAACAGCAAAACGATTAAACACCTGCGTTTCGAGGAATAAGATCTGGTATGGCCAAAATTGAAATTTCGTACGAGCAGATTGTAAGAGATATACAGCAAGGTAAATTTTCACCTATCTATTTTTTAATGGGTGAAGAGCCATTTTATATCGATTTAATTTCGGATTACCTTCAGTATAAAGTGCTCGACGAAACACAGCGGGAATTCGATCTGACTGTACTTTATGGTAAAGACA
>JANJXE010000252.1 GCA_024709185.1 Paludibacter sp. | reverse complement strand
ACAAGTCCTTCAAGCTCATTGGCCGGTGCATTCAGGGCTTTGCTCAGGTAGCATTTAAAACGCGAGCTATCGAGCGTACCACCCATGCCAATCACTTTATTTTTGGGTAAACCACTTTGCTTCATGGTGAGGTAAGTCATAGTATCCATTGGATTACTTACCACTACCAAAATAGCATTTGGAGAATATCTGAGAATGTTTTCCGTAACAGTTTTAACAATACCTGCGTTAACACCGATTAATTCTTCACGAGTCATTCCCGGTTTACGGGGAATACCCGAAGTGATAACCACCACATCCGATCCGGCAGTGAGGGCGTAATCGTTGGTGCATCCCACAACTGTGGAATCAAATCCCATAAGGGTAGCTGTTTGCATGATATCCAGGGCTTTACCTTCTGAAATACCTTCTTTCACATCCAACATTACAATCTGGTCTGCTACCTCATTGATTGCTAACACATTGGCACATGTTGCACCTACATTACCTGCTCCTACTACTGTTACTTTTGACATATCTATTAAGTTTAATAATTTAGTCTGTTCAATTCAACACAATTTTCACACAAAGTTACTGGAAATTTCGCTAAACCCGATGTCAAAATGACACAATTTAATTAATTTAACTACTTTGAAATGAGTACTGATTTCACCTGAGGTCAATTTATTTCAAATTATTTTTATCTTTGTGGCCGTAACTAAATTTAATATTGTATAAAATGAAAAAATCACTCGTATCTCTGCTCATCCTTATTGCATTTAGCATCGGAAGTTTCGCCCAGGTTTCAAAAATTGTCGGAAAATGGAAAACGATCGACGACGCCGACGGATCTGAAAAATCAATTGTTCATATTTTTAAAGCAACCAACGGAAAGTACTACGGAAAAATTGAACATCTTTTCAAGGATCCTGCAAAGCTGTGCACCGAATGCGATGGTGAATTAAAAAATAAACCGGTAATGGGAATGATGGTCATTAACAATATGACTGAACATGAAGGAACGCTTACCGGAGGTACCATTCTCGACCCCAACAACGGAAAAGTGTATAAATGTAATCTTTCCTATGATTCAAAAACCGGCAATTTGAACGTTAGAGGCTCGCTCGACAAGCGTGGATTGATAGGAAGAACTCAAACCTGGAAAAAAGTACAATAATACAACTCGTTGATATTTAACACATTATTATTATTCCAAAACAAACAACATGTTAAATAATGCTAAATAGCAAACATTTCTTCGAAAACATGTTGTACAACATAAAAAAACGCTTTATCTTTGCACTGTGTTTTTCATGGTATTAGATTTAAGGTTAACAAAAGATTGGGTTGTCGTGAGACAGCCCTTCTTGCTTTTTATACCCTCCCCTCATCTCAACTGAACTCACGACTAAATGAAAAGAATAATTTCCCTGGCAACTAAAAGTGCAGTCAATGCACTTCCCAAAGCAGCACGTACGAGTTGGTGGTTGCTTAAAATAATATTACCCGTCAGTTTGGCCGTTAGTATATTGCAACACATCGGGCTTATCGATCTGGCAGCCATTTACCTCACACCACTTTTTTCGCTAATCGGACTGCCCGGCGAATCGGCCATAGTGTTTATCACCAGTATATTTTTATCGCTCTACGCTCCTATTGCCATTATCGCTACATTGAGTCTGGAGATGCGGGAGATTACCATCCTTGCCCTGATGTGCCTTATTACCCACAACATGATTGTGGAAACGGCCATACAGAAAAAGACCGGTTCGTCGTACCTAAGGATGTTCTTACTGCGACTGACCAGTTCTTTTGTGGCAGCTGCTGTACTCAATTGGTTATTGCCCGCCGACCTGGGAGGAAGCCTGGTAAAGGAATCTTTGATTCAACACAGCACTTTTGCCGATATGCTGATTCACTGGTTCCGGGGGGCTATAGAACTATCATTGAAAATCGTTTTAATCATTACCGGTCTCATGATGCTTCAAAATATACTTCGTGATTTCAGGCTGCTTCACTACCTCTCGAGAACTTTTGCACCTTTGATGAGGTTTTTCGGCCTACCGGAACAGATAGCTTTCCTATGGCTGGTGGCACAAACCCTGGGATTGGCCTATGGTGCCGCTGTGTTAATAGAAGAAGTTGACAATAAAGAAGTTAGCCGGGAAGATGCCAACCTTCTGAACCATCATATCGCGGTGAACCATTCCATGCTTGAAGACACCTTACTTTTTGCAGCCATAGGCGTGCCGGTACTCTGGATTATGGTGCCGCGCATTGTGCTGGCATTCATCATTGTATGGACTCTTCGACTTATTCAGCATACAACTACAAAAAACGGATAAAACCTTACACAAAATTTGTCAATTTGAGCAAAAAGAGTATATTTGCACTGCTTTAATCCGTATTATGTCGAAGAAAATCTCCAAAACCAAGAAAATGTTGATTGAAGTTGCGCGGGTCCTTTTTGCAGAGAAAGGAAAACGCAACGTTACAATGAATGACATTGCCGAGGCGTCGCGCCGTGGTCGTCGTACCTTGTATACCTATTTCAACAACAAAGATGAGATTTTCAGAGCTGTGCTAAACAAAGAACTGGAGTATATTGTCGACCAGGCCACAAAAGCAGCATCCGAGAGCGTAGAACCGGATATCCGTCTGCGCAACCTTGCCATTGCTCATCTCGATTCCATTAAATACGTTGTTGATCGCAACGGTTCGCTAAGTGCCGATTTTTTTCGCGATATTTACGAAGTGGAACGTGCCCGCCGCAAGACCGACCAACAGGAAATTGACCTGATACGTGCGACTTTGGTGGAAGGACTTCAGAAACGAATTTTTAAAACCATTGATCCCGAGCTATCGGCTATCATCATTTTTTATGCTATCAAAGGTTTGGAAGTACCCTATATCCGCAAAACGCTGACCCGCGAGTTTGAGCAACACAAAACCGAAATCCTTGAATTTGTGATCCGGGGCATTATGTCGAATTCCAGGGATGTAGCGCCATTGTAACATCTTTTTATCAGGACTGAAACACACGTTTCGTACTTTTGCAGCGAATTTTAAGTAACACAACACTGCAATGACGATTCGCATCAGTACTCTCTTTTTTCTATTTCTTGCTACATTGGCTATTCACGCTCAAACTGTTATCAAAGGTACAGTGATGGACCGTAAATACAACGAACCCCTTACCGGTGCGGCAATTCTTGTGGAAGGGACTTCCAACGGCACTACAGCCGATATCGATGGTAACTTTGAAATTAAAGTGGCACCCGGCACCTACAATCTGATTGTTTCGTATGTATCCTATAAAACACAAAAGCTGACTGCCATAAAAGTCCTATCCAGCCAGCCAACAGTACTAAACATCAACATGGAAGAAGCTGCTATGGAACTTGAAAGTGTTCAGGTAGTGGCGCAGGTAAAAACCGATACCGATTTGTCGTTGCTTCGTAGTGTTCGTACATCAATTCAGGTGGTAAGTGGTGTTTCTTCACAACAAATCAGTCGAACCCTCGATAAAGATGCTTCCGAAGTAGTAAAACGCATTCCCGGAGTTACCATACAGGACAACCGATTTATTGTGGTTCGCGGTCTTAACCAGCGCTATAACAATGTATGGCTCAACAATGCCGCCACTCCCAGTAGCGAAACCGATGTAAAAGCATTTTCATTTGATGTTATCCCCAGTAATATGATCGATAATCTGTTGATTTACAAAACAGGTTCGGCCGAAAATCCAGCTGAAGCAACCGGTGGATTTATCAAAATTGCAACTAAAAATATTCCGGATGCAAATTTTACCACAGCAGAATACAGCATTGGATACAATGATCAGACTACTTTTAAAAATGCACTTTTCCTCCCGGGAAAAACAGCCGACATCATTGGCCTTGGACAATTGCAACGTGGTTTGCCATCCGGCTTTGCAGCCGATTTGAACAAATTATTGACTTCACAACGCGATGCACAGGCTTTAACGCTTTCCGGCCAATGGATAGCACAGCCGGTCACAGCACTTCCCAATCAGAAAATTGGTTTTACGACAGGTCGTAAATGGAATCTGGAGGAAGGCGCCCGACTCGGGACACTTACTTCACTCAGCTTCAGCAATTCCTACTCTACCCGCAGCGACATGCTGAATTACATGTACGAACGCTACGACACTCAATATCAGTCGCCCGTCTATATGTATAAATACAATGCTGATATTTTCAACCGGGATTACCGTATCGGGTTAATGCACAACTGGGCCTATCAGAATGCATTTGGCACAAAACTGGAAGTTAAGAACCTACTGAATATTGCTGGTATACAAAACAGTTCGAATACCGAAGGTTGGAATACTAACCGACTCAGTAATTTCAGGTATTACAGCAGTCAGTATTCGTCGCGCACCACCTATTCAGGACAGCTCCTCGGCAAACACCAGATTAAAGGTGAAGAGAACAATACGCTTGACTGGAATGTTGGATTTGCATACGCCAACCGTATCGAGCCCGACCGTCAGAACTGGAGTCAGAAAGAAGTGAGCACCGATCGTTACGAATATGTAGTACCCGATGTACCTAGTATAAACGAATTAGGGCGCCTATACATGAAGAATCATGAATTTATTTATACAGCAGGAAGTAACCGGGAGAAAAAACTTACTTTTTCGGAGTTAAACCCAACTGTAAAGGCAGGCGTATATGGTGAATACAAAACCCGTAACTTCAGCGAGCGAAGTCTGACCTACCGTAATGCGTATGGACCCTTTTCGGCCACACAAATCAATGCACTTCCGTTTGAAACCCTGTTTACAGAGCAATATCTTGGAAACGGGAAAATCCTAAGTATTGACGAGCAAACCAATGTGGCTAACAACTACCAGGCACAGAATTTATTAGCAGCCGGCTATGCTCAGTTTACACTCCCGGTGGGCAAAGTAAATCTAACAGCCGGGCTGCGCGCCGAATTCAACCGTCTAACCCTTCAGGGCTATTACAACGCCAGTTCGCCGGTTAATGTGGATGAGCCTAATTTCGATTTATTTCCATCCATCAACAGCAGTTACAATCTGAATGAGAAAACCCTTTTACGACTGGCTTATTCGCGCAGTATGAACCGACCGGAATTTCGTGAAGTAGCCCCGCTCACCTATTACGATTTTACCGAAAAAAACTCCGTGGTCGGTAATCCTTCACTGAAAAATGCATCCATTCAGAATGTCGATTTACGATTTGAATTTTATCCCACACCCACCGAAACCTTCACTATCGCAGCCTTTTTCAAGGATTTTACCAATCCCATTGAGATGGTGAGCATTGGCGCAGGTTCTCTGTACTCCTTCGACAATGCAATGGGAGCAACGAATTACGGAATTGAATTAGAGCTTCGCAAATCACTTAATTTCATCGGATTAAACCGTTTCAGTGTAAACATCAACACTTCGCTTATCCACAGTAGCGTTGAATTTGCCGACACCGAATCGGAACGTACCCGTGCCCTTCAGGGACAATCGCCCTATGTTGTAAATGCCGGTCTGTATTATCAGAACGACGAGCACGGTATTTCATCGAACCTTATGTACAATGTAATGGGTGAGCGAATACTTGTTGCTGCCCAGCTAAATCAGGGACAAGTACTGATTCCCGATATTTATGAAACACCTCGACATGTAATCGATTTCTCGTTCAATAAAAAAATGGGGAAACAGCTGGAACTCAAATTCGGACTGAAAGACATACTGGCTCAGGAACACCGCACTCAGCAGACCTACGATGATGGCAAAGGTGGAACAGTAACACTGGTGAACAAACTTTACAACACCGGCCGTACAGTGTCACTGGGAGCTACCTGGAAATTCTGATTTTTATAACACTTAAATATACCTAAGATGGACAGCATTTACATTGTCATTGTGCTTGTTTTATTGGCGTTGGCCGCAATGGACCTGGTTGTTGGTGTCGCCAACGACGCTGTTAACTTTCTGAATTCAAGCATAGGGTCTAAAGTAGCTCCAATGTGGATAATTCTAACCGTAGCTTCAGTGGGTGTGATTATTGGAGCCATGTTTTCCACCGGAATGATGGAAATTGCCCGAAGCGGGGTTTTCTATCCGGAGAAATTTACCTTTGCCAGTATTATGATGCTGTTTTTGGCTGTAATGATTACCGACGTGATACTGCTCGATGTATTTAACACATTTGGTCTTCCGACATCTACAACTGTTTCGTTGGTTTTCGAGTTGTTGGGTGCTGCGGTTGCGGTTTCATTATTCACCATCTGGCAAAACAACGAAGCGGTCGATTTGTCGCAATACATTAATACAGCAAGGGCGCTCAAAATAATTTCCGGAATTTTTATTTCAGTCATCATTTCCTTTGTTGTGGGTTCGGTGGTGATGTACCTTTCGCGCCTTATTTTTTCCTTTAATTATAAAAAATCGTTTCAATACCTCGGAGCTATCTGGGGAGGAATTGCCCTCACTGCCATTGCTTATTTTGCTATTTTAAAAGGTTTAAAAAGTACCACTCTGATTTCCAACGAGGCACTGACCTACCTGACAGAACATACCGGCACAATTTTAATGTATACCTTTGTGGGAATGACAGTACTGATGGCTGTACTTCAGCATTTATTCAAGGTCAGAATCCTGACCATCATCATATTATCGGGAACGGCAGCACTCGCATTATCGTTTGCCGGGAACGACCTGGTGAATTTCATTGGTGTGTTCATGGCCGGAAAAAGCTCATTTGATGTAGCTTCGGTGTATGTAGCACAGGGAGGAGATATTAACCAGCTATATATGAGCAGTCTGAACGATGCAGTAGTTGTTGACTGGCGATACCTTTTCGGCGCTGGTGTAATCATGGTGCTGGCCTTATGGTTTAGCAAAAAAGCGAAAAGTGTGACCAAAACCGAAGTAAACCTGTCGCGACAGGGCGAAGGCGTGGAGCAGTTTTCTTCCACCAAAGCATCCCGATCACTTGTGCGCAATGCTCTGAATATCAGCAAATTCATCAACTACATCACACCGGTGAAGGTGAAGACATTTATTGAAAGCCGGTTTAAACCACTGGAACAAAAACAATCAGGTGATCCTTCCTTCGATTTAATTCGGGCATCAGTCAACCTCACAGTGGCAGCTATGTTAATATCTTTAGGAACCTCTCTTAAACTTCCTTTATCTACGACCTATGTTACCTTTATGGTGGCTATGGGATCTGCGTTAGCCGACAGGGCCTGGGGGCGCGAAAGTGCCGTTTATCGCATTACCGGAGTGTTGACCGTCATCAGCGGATGGTTTCTCACTGCCTTTGTAGCCTTTTCGGTAGCTGCGCTCGTTGCGTTTCTACTAATGTACGGAGGTATATATGCAATTATCGGATTGATCATCCTGGTAATTGCTCTTTTGGTACAATTTACGATTATCCACAAAAAACGCGAAGCCAAAGAAGAGCTCAAAACATCTGCGGATGTCATTTCCAACGAAAGTGACCTGATTAGCAATTGCTCTGTTGAAATGGAAGAAGCTATTTCGACAATGGTACGCATCTACCGGTCGACAATCGATGGTGTCTTCAAGGAAGATCGTAAGCTTCTTAGTCACCTTCAAAAAGAAGCAGAAGCCATATATCTGAAATACAAAAATCGCCGTCATTATGAGGTTGTTCCTACTTTAAAACGGATCAAGGATGCATCCATTGAATCGGAGCAGTTTTACATACAGATTATCGATTATTTTTATGAAATTTCCAAAGCGCTAAAGGCAATGACAGAAGCCAGCTTTACGTATATCAACGATAATCACGAAGGATTTAGTACAGAGCAGATGGACGATTTAAACAAACTTAGTGAGGCCGTAATTGACGTTTCAAATGAGTTTGTAAAAATGCTACAACAATGGGATTACTCGGGTCTGGACCAGTTGAAGCCCAAACGTCAGTTGATCTCGGACTTGTATGCACTGGCCACACGTAATCAGATTAAGCGGGCCAAAAGTCAGGCATCAGGAACACGAAACAGTATCCTTTACCTATCGTTACTTAATGAAACAAAAATCATCGCAATGCAATCGAGCAATCTGATGAAATCGCAAAGGAGACTGGTAAGAAAAACGCAGATAACGAAAGATTAATGGTTACTTTCCGGTTTTTCTTTTTTCAGTGAGAAAATAAAATTCAGTCCGCCGGTTGGGATGTTTTTGGCAGAGATGCTGCCTCCGTGAAAGATAACCGCGTTTTTCACAATGGCGAGTCCAAGTCCTGTACCACCGGCTTTACGACTGCGGCCTTTATCCACCCGATAGAAACGCTCAAACAGTCGTGGAAGGTGTTCTTCATTTACACCCACTCCACTATCTGAGAATGAAAAGTAATAATTTTCGGCATCTTCACGGTAGCATTCGATGCGAAGGGTTATATCAGGTCCTGCATAGGCCATCGCATTATCGGTTAGATTACGAAAAATTGAATACAACAGGGAACGGTTGCCCTGAATTGGCAAACTTCCAATAAGTTTATTTTCTACTGTTATTCCTTTTTCTTCAAGTTGTAAATGCACATCTTCAAGCACATCCTTTACTGTTTCAACAATATCAACCTTCGTGGTTTCAAAAATATTGTTCGACTCATCAATTTTATTCAGCATCGAGATATCCTGTAGCAAAGCCGTTAAACGTTGAGCCTGCTGAAACGAACGCTCAATAAAAAACTGCATCCTACCCGAATCGAGTCCCGGATTGTTCAGAATGCTTTCCATATAGCCCATAATACTGCTCACAGGCGTTTTCAGTTCATGGGATATATTTTGAGTAAGCTGACGTTTAAGACGATTTTCCTGCTCCTGAACAGTGATATCATTGATAGAAATTTCGAAGGTGGCGTCCTTGAAAACAATGGCCTGAATCAGAAATATGCGTCCTCCCTTTTCAAGTTGAAGTCGCTGACGTTGTATGCCTTTCTGTTGAAGACTTTCGTCGATAAATTGATTTAACCCTTCAAATTCAGGCAGGTAAAAAATCTCATCCACCAAAGTCAGCTCCTTATCCGACATAATTTGCGCATACAGTGTAAAATGCGCATTTACCAGAATTTCTTTCTTTTCGGATGAAAAAATCCCTAAACCTTCCTGGGAAATTTGCAGGTGTTGAATAAGCTTTTCGCGTTCGCGGCGCACCTGCCACTGCGTTCTCCAAAGATTTTTATAGGTTTTAACAATATTGGTACTGATTTGTCCCAGTTGATCTTTTGGAAAAACAATAGATTCCTCCTCCACCTGCTCGTTTTCAGCTTTCTGGAGAAAAAGCTGTAACCGGTCGATGGAGCGGGTAATGTTTTTAGAAATGAAGTAAAGTACGAGTGAAGCCACCATCAAGACAAAAAAGATGATGTACAGAAAATAGAGATTGGCCGATAGCGCTGTGGTAAGCGAAACATTGTAGGGAAGAGCGCTTCGGATGTAATAGTGCTGAAAGCGATGTGCCAAATAGTAAAATTCGATACCCGTAGATCCGGATTTACGTATTGACACCCCTTTTCCGCTGTTAGCCCCCTTAATTTCAGGACGGGCAGCGTGGTTTTCCAGTACTTCTTCGTTCACAACATAAGAATCGTATACCACTTTACCCTTAAAATCAACGATCGTAATCCGAACGCTACTATCAGGAAGTACCTGTAAAAAATCGTCAATCGACTCCTGATTAAATCCATTCAGTTCAATATAGCGATTTACCGTGTGATTATAGGTGGAAAGCAATTGATCGAGTTGTTCAGTACGAAATTCTTTTTCGCGTTGGTATTGGAAAAACGCAATTACGACCACCAACGCCAAAAAGGTAGTGAAAAAGTAAAGGAATAAGCGACTATTTAAACGCACAATTTTTAATGATTAATGGTAAATGGTTAATTATTAATGTTTAATGATTAATGATTTAACTTTCAAAACAATACCCATACCCCAAACGGGTCACGATATTTTTACCAAATCGTCCTACTTTTTTTCGCAGCCGGGTAATATTGACATCGATGGTACGGTCGAGCACAACCACCTCATCGGTCCACACCTTCGTTAGCATTTCATCGCGCGTGAAAACTCTGTTTCGGTTCTCAAGAAAAAGCCTCAGGATTTCAAATTCCTTTTTGGTAAACTGTGATTCTACACCGTCGATAAACACCTTTTTATTGTTAAGATTCATTACCAGTCCATCGTATTCAAGCAACGCTTCCTCCTGTGTAGCAACTTCTGCCACTGCGGTACGACGAATTACTGCTTTCACACGGGCAAGCACTTCGCGAATCGAGAAAGGTTTTGAGATATAATCGTCGGCACCAATGGTAAAACCAGTCAGGCGGTCGTTTTCTGTATCTTTAGCAGTAAGAAAAATGATGGGAATACGTGTATTTTTGGGATTTTCGCGCAGCACGCGGGCCATTTTAAAGCCCGACATTTCACCCATCATCACATCGAGCAGCAGGAGATTATACAAGCTCAGATCAAGTTTGAGAGCTTCTTCAGCTGAATTAGCCACATCAACACGATAGCCTTCAGTTTCCAGGTTAAACTGAAGAATTTCACATAAATCTTCTTCGTCGTCGACCACTAAAATTCGGTAAGGATTCATTTTTATTGTTTTAAATGGATTTAATAACCTTTACAAAAGTAGTGCATACGTGTTTCCCCGGTGTGTAATATCTGTTACATTTCCATTACAAACCGACAATTTTAGAAGCCCAGTCTACGTATTCAGAAATACCTTTATGCATGTTTATTTGGGGTTTAAAACCAAATCGTTGACTGGCTAAACTGATATCGGCGATACTTTGTTTTACATCTCCCAGACGTTCGCTTGTATAAATCACCTCAACCGGGTTTCGTCCACTAATCACTAATTCTATAAGGTTATTAATGGTAATGCGTTCACCACTGGCAATATTGAACACTCCCGACAAGTTCGCTTCAGCAGCTTTAATATTCGCCTGAACAACATCATCTACATGTATAAAATCCCGTGTTTGTTCTCCATCTCCATACACAAAAAGGGGTTCACCCTTCAGCATACGAAACACAAAGATAGGTATTACATTGCCATAGGCATCGTAGCGTTGATTGGGACCATACACATTGAAATACCTCAGACACACCACGTCCATAGGGTATAATTTTGAATAGCTAAGGGCAATTTTTTCTTCATAGAGTTTCGAACAACCGTATGGAGTATCGGGTTCTACAGGGTGATCCTCACGAATGGGAAGAATTTTAAGTTCCCCGAAAATTCCTGCAGAGGAGGATACTACCAGCTTCTTCACTCCTGCTTTACGTGCAGCTTCAAGTATATTAAGCGTGCCAATGACGTTGATTTGAGCATCAACCAGTGGGTGATCGATCGAACGTTTGTTGCCCACTGAAGCTGCAAAGTGAAAAATCACATCAACACCCTGAACTGCTTTTTCAACCATCTCCACATCGCGCACATCACCTTCCAGCAAAATCAGATGTTCACTTTTGGTAAGATTCTCGCGATATC
>JANJXE010000238.1 GCA_024709185.1 Paludibacter sp. | reverse complement strand
GGCTCTTACTTTAACGTAACAATGAATGTCAATGGGAAACAGGTTATTTATCCCGACACGGCCTATATCAGTGATTTATTGACAAGTCATGCAGAAGAATGGATCAAGGAAAATAAGAAAAAGCCATTTTTTGTTTATTTGTCACACAAAGCTGTTCACGATGATTTTACAGCCTCGAAAAAGCATGCAGGAATGTACAGCAATCAACCCATCCCATATCCTGTTTCCTTCGATAATCCCAACTATGGAATGCCTCGTTTGCCCTATACTGCTGATTCGTTTAGTAAACCATTGAGTGGTAAAGAATGGTATGGAGATGCCATGAAGCCCGATTGGGTGAAAAGTCAACGGGAGAGTTGGCATGGAGTCGATTATGCCTACCATGGAAGAAAGAAATTTGAAGATGAGTTCCGGAAGTATTGCGAATCGCTGACCAGTTTGGATGAAAGTATAGGTAATTTGTTGACTTTTTTGAAAAAAGAGGGTTTAGAGGAAAATACGTTGATTATCTACATGGGTGATAATGGATTTAACTGGGGCGAGCATGGACTGATCGATAAACGCCAGGCTTACGAAGAATCGATCCGGGTGCCGATGATCGCCTATGCTCCCGGTTTTATTAAGCCGGGTACCACTATCGATAAGATGGTACAAAATATTGACATAGCTCCTACCATTATGGATTTAGTTGGGATAAAAAAGAAAAAGCATATGCGGGGCGATTCGTTTTTGCCGATGCTGAAAGGGGAAGTGGTAAAGGACTGGCGAACAACGCTTTATTATGAGTATTACTGGGAGTTTGATTACCCGCAAACACCAACTACTTTCAGTGTGCGAACCGATAAATACAAGTATATTCGCTATCATGGCATTTGGGATACCAATGAATTTTACGATCTGGAAAACGATCCGTACGAACTGAACAACCTGATCAACGAAGCATCGTTGCAGCCCGTCATTAAACAAATGGCTCATCAGTTGTACGATTGGCTGGAGTCGACCAATGGAATGCAGATCCCGTTGAAGAGAACTGTTAAGTCGAGATATGGAGATCATCGTAATACCCGTTCTTTCTAAAGATAGCCAACAACAATCATTTATTACGTAAGCAATTATTCTTTATTAAAGCTTAGTAATGAATGTATTCTGGCATAAGTACACGAGCAGTTGATGTTAGAACAAAATTTAATTATTTTATACTGAAATAAAAAAACTTCCTGATAATGCTCTGATGATTTTACAAAAAGCAGGCGTGTTTATTTTAAAAATCTGAAAAATAGGCATATAAAATAAAAATTGTATAGATTGACAGTGAAGTGAATAAATAAGAATAGTTCTAGTTAAAATACATTTTTAGAGATTGTTGAACAAAATCGTATTACAATTGAATAAAATTGTGGTAACACTGTGGTTGTTGACCCTCTATTTTTGTAAAAAGAAAATCAATCCTTTTTTCTAATCTTAAAATGATAACAATAAAACAACATTTCGATCTAAGTGTCCTGTGCAGAAAAGTAGTATTTATGGCTGGATTAATGGCCCTGATTGTTCCATCAGCATTGTTTGCACAAGGTAATTTGATTACCATCAGAGGTAAAATTACGGATGTTCAAAATGAACCCTTGTTGGGCGCTACTGTAGTAACCGTCAATTCTAATAAAAGCGGTATCACCAATGCTTCAGGTATTTTTGAGCTCAGGGATGTAGCTGATACTGATATCCTGTTAATCTCTTATGTAGGGATGAAGAAGATATCTGTTCCTGTTAACGGTAGAAAACAAATAGATGTTGTGCTTGAAGATGATACCTATTTGTTGGATGAGGTGGTTGCCATTGGATATGGAACCATGAAAAAAAGCGACCTGACAGGTTCTGTAAAAAATGTTTCCTCGTCCAGTTTTTCCGAACAAACCCTGCAGACCGCTGAACAAGCCTTAAAAGGAAGGGTTGCAGGGGTGAAAGTTACCTCGGATAATTCGCCGGGAGGTGGAGTAAGTATTCAGATTCGGGGTTCCAACTCCATGTTGGGAGGTACCGAACCGTTATTTGTTGTGGATGGATTCCCCATGGAAACTTCAACCGATGCCAGGGGATCAGGTAATACAGCACCGCAGCAATCTTCGTTAAACTTCATCAATCCGGATGATATCGAAAGTATAGAGGTTCTTAAAGATGCTTCTGCTTCAGCAATTTATGGAGCCAGGGGGGCCAATGGTGTTGTGTTGATTACAACCAAATCAGGTAAAACAGGCAAAACTCAAATTACCTACAATGGTAAATTTAGTTCATCGACACTTGCCAGAAAGATGGATGTGATGAATGAAGAAGAATTCGCACATTATCTCAACCAAAAGGAGTTAAACCGATACTACATTCATTCTCAGGCAGTTGAGTTGGGCATATTAAACAGTGCTAATCTTAAACCTGTAGAGTTACCCTATAATGGTGTAAAAAATCCATTTCCCTGGGACTTGCGGGGAACAGGAACCGACTGGCAGGATGCTATTTACAGAAATGCGTTTTCGACCAATCATACCTTATCGATTCAGGGAGGAACCAACGAAACGAAGATGTCGTTAACCGGTGGATATAACAAAATGGATGGTATTATCATTAATACTGATTTTGAACGATTTACTCTGAGTGGTTTTATCGAACATAAAATAAGTAAGAACCTGACCATAAAAAACAGACTTAATACTTCGCGGGTAGAATCGAGTGGTGGAAATGTTTCCACGAATGATGTGTTCGCAAATCGCGGTGTCGTTTCCAATGCCCTGTGGTTTCAGCCCTTATATCCTCTGACAACAGACCCTGCTGATGATGAAGACTTTATGGAGTTAAATGAGGGAATGTCGATTAACAATCCTTATTTGCTGGCCACCTTATATGTCGACGATAAGATGTCGTATTCGGTACAGGATATTATTACAGCAGAGTATAAGTTTGCAAAAAACTGGATGGCGACAGGTGTGGTGGCATTGTCCAAAATCACGAACAGTCGTTCACAGTATTTTCCCATTGCATCCAAACGCGGACAGGCTTCCAACGGCGACGCATCGATTAGTACAAACGATCGCTTTAAGTACATGACCGAAGCGCGGATCAATTATCAAAAAACCTTTAAAAAGTTTCATAATTTCTCGTCGATGGGTGCTGTTAGTTTTGAAGACATCAGTGTTCAGAGTTATTATCAGCGATATACTGGCTTTCCAAGTGATGATCTCACCTATTATAATCTCCCGAGTGCCACTACTATTTATGCACCAACGACTGAATACTGGAATTCAAGAATGCTTTCGTACATTTACCGAGGAAATTATAAATTCAAAGAAAAATATTTACTGACTGTTACTTTCCGTGCCGATGGAACCAGTCGTGGATCTAAGAATGTAAAATTCGGCTATTTTCCCTCTATTGCAGGAGCCTGGAGAATCACCGATGAGCCTTTCATGCCTCAAACCGATTGGCTGGATAATCTGAAATTGCGCATATCGTATGGAGCTACCGGCAATCAGCCAAATGTGGCTTATCAATCGCTGTCGAGATTAGGAACACTCAAATATCCGTTTAATAACTCCCTGACATCCGGTGTTTTTGAACAGAATATTGGAAATGAGAATTTGTCGTGGGAAATCACCAATCAGTACAATGCCGGTTTTGATGCAACTCTTTTCAACAACAAAATAAGTTTGTCGGTTGATGTGTACAGTAAGTTGACAGATAATCTTCTTCAAATGGTGAAATTGCCAGCTTCCTCGGGCTATACCGAGCGCCTCATGAACCTTGGTAATATTGAAAACAAAGGGTTTGAGTTTGAAATCAATGCCCCACTTATATCAAAAAGGAGGGTAAGCTGGAGTGTACATGCTAACGGAGGTGTAAACCGCAATAAGTTGGTGTCGCTTGGCAATCGTGATTATATTGCCGGCAATCCTATCGGAGGTATTGTTGTGAATCGTTTTATGGTAGGTCAACCTCTGGGTGTGTTTTATGGATTGAAACAGACTGGAGTTTTCAAGGACTGGGATCAGGTGCTTAATTCTCCTGAAGGAATTGCCCAACGGGATGCAACTCCTGGTGAGTATATCTTCGAGAATATCGGGGTGGATTATGACAAAGATGCCAACGGAAATTTTCTGCTGGATGCCAACGGAAATAAAATTGTATCGGCACGACAAGTTATTAA
>JANJXE010000511.1 GCA_024709185.1 Paludibacter sp. | reverse complement strand
CTCTTAATCCAGGAAGCTATATTCTGGTTATTGATAAACAAGGAACTCAAATTAGAAGAAAAATTATCATTTGACTATTTAAAACCTGCATGCTTCTGTAATGGAAGCATGCAAGTTTTAACTATACATTCAAAATTCATTCTCATCAATAGGTAATTTAACACATCTTATTGTATGATTTTCAACTGTCATTAATAAATTAATGTCAAAGATATTTTATTGTCAAAAAGAGTTGGTTTTTACTGAAATTTACATGATCTATCACATTTAATAATTGAAATTAGCGAAATACGATTACTAAAATTCACACATAAGTTTTTATGAATAAAAATCATTTTATTAATGTATTAGCAATAATATTATTGACGACATTTGCCGCAATGACAAAATTAGATGCTCAAATTCGATATGTAGATGCTATTCAATTTTCACTTTTCGGTAAAATTTCAGACTCTACTGAAACCCGTTACGAACGTCTTCCATTCAACTTAAAAAACGTTTCACGAAATGATATATGGTATTTAGGGAAAAATACTCCCGGACTATACCTCAGATTTATGAGTAATTCAAAAAAAATATCAATTCGTTGGGAGAGCCTTAATGATTTTTCTATGGCTCATATGACTAAAGTAGGAACTGCAGGATTTGACCTTTATTGCTTTAAAAATAATCGTTGGCAATTTGTTAATTCATTTTTCCCTACCGGAAAAATATCTTCATACACCGTGATGGCTAATATGGATGCTAGTAATCAGGAATATATGCTTAATTTTCCACTCTACGATGGTGTTGCGAAAATTGAAATTGGAATTGACTCTTTATCTGCTATTAAAAATACTGAACTCAAATTACCTCAAAATGATCATCCAATAGTGGCTTATGGAACCAGTATTACCCAGGGAGGATGTGCATCCCGCCCCGGAATGGCCTGGACTAATATTCTTACCCGACATCTTAATCGTACAGTTATCAATCTGGGATTTAGTGGCAATGCACGTCTTGACTTTGAAATAGCAAACTTAATGACACAAATAGAATCTTCTTTATATATTCTTGACTTTTTACCTAATGTGAATGAAGAAATGGTGAATGAAAAAGCATACCAGTTTATCGAAATTCTATCTAAGAGAAAACCTAACACTCCAATACTTATCATTGATTGTCCTCTTTTGCCTCAATCAGAATACGATTCGACTTTGAAAGATGACATTCTGACAAAGAACCAAGCAATATTGAACATATTTAATGAACTAAAATCGCAGGGAAATAAAAATATATATTTTATTTCAACCAAAAACTTTATCAATTCAGATAATGAGGGAACAGTAGATGGTATCCACTTTACAGATTTAGGTCATTATCGCTTTGTACAAGAAATTGAACCAATCATTAAATCAATCATTAAATAAACCATGAAGCATCTTTTAATTATTCTTTCATTTCTTTTGTCCTTAACATTGAATGCAAATCCTATAAACGGATTGCTGGAGAGGATTGAAACTGGACTTTCAGGCAAATTTGAACTAACCATAGACCAATCATCAACAAATGAAGATTTTTTTGAGTTAACTT
>JANJXE010000154.1 GCA_024709185.1 Paludibacter sp. | reverse complement strand
ATGATGATTGGTGCTTACGCCATGGGTGCATCGGAGGGTATAGCTTACGTTCGTGCTGAATATCCGTTGGCAGTGAAACGATTTAAATTAGCAATCGAACAGGCAACTGCACTTGGATTAATGGGCACTAATATTATGGATACAGGTTTCAGTTTCCATTGTGAAGTAGTAGAAGGGGCAGGTGCTTTTGTTTGTGGTGAAGAAACGGCTCTGATTGCTTCAATAGAGGGTCGTGCAGGTCGGCCTATGCCACGTCCGCCTTATCCTGCTGCAAAAGGTTTATATGGTTGCCCTACCAACATCAATAATGTTGAAACCTGGTGTAATATCCCGCTGATAATCGAGAAAGGAAGTGGTTGGTTCCGCCAAACAGGTACCGAAAAGAGTCCGGGCACAAAGGTATTCTCGCTTGTGGGTAAAGTAAAGAATACCGGACTGGTAGAGGTTCCAATGGGTTCAACTCTCGAACAGTTTGTGTACGAAATTGGTGAAGGAACAGGTACCGGAAAGCGCGTAAAAGCAGTTCAGACGGGTGGTCCCTCAGGTGGGTGTATACCGGCGGAACATTTCAGAACTCCAGTTGACTATGAATCGCTGGCTTCTTTGGGTGCCATTATGGGTTCCGGAGGGATGGTAGTTATGGATCAGGACAATTGCATGGTGGACGTTGCCCGCTACTTCCTGGAATTTAATGCCGCTGAATCCTGTGGTAAATGTACTCCATGCCGTGAAGGTCTTTCACAGGCTCTGGCTTTGTTGAATCGCATATGTAAAGGACAAGGTACCATGGCTGATCTCACCATGCTTGAATTACTTAGTACGACCATTAAGGATACTGCCTTATGCGGACTCGGTCAAACGTCTCCCAATCCAATTCTTACCACCCTGCGTTATTTCAGGCACGAATATGAGGAACATATTATTGAAAAACGCTGCCATTCAGGTGTGTGTGAGCATTTGTTTATGGCCCTGTGTGAAAATTCCTGTCCTATGCACATGAATATCCCGGGTTATATCGAACTTATCAAAGAAGACCGCATTGAAGATGCTTTCGAACTTACCCTGCGCGATAATCCGCTTCCGGGAACCATTGGACGTATCTGCCATTTCCATTGTCAGATGCGTTGCCGTCGCGATATGCTCGACGAACCTGTAGCTCAGGGCGAGGTGCATCGATACCTGGCCGATACCATGTATAAATTAGGCAACGAAGAACGTATTTATAAAAAATTGATGGATGAAAAACTTCCGTCAACCAGCAAGCGTATTGCTATTGTAGGAGCTGGTCCGGCAGGACTAACTGCAGCCTTTTACTTACTTCGGCTGGGACATGATGTCACCATTTACGATGCGTTTGAAAAACCAGGTGGTGTGCTTAGGTATGGTATCCCTCAGTATCGGTTGCCTCATCATGTACTCGATAAAGAAACGGAACTCATCAGCCGCTTAGGAGCCCGTTTCGAAATGAGTAAGCGCATGGGTACTGATTTTCAGTTGAAAGAACTGACAGCCAATTACGATGCTGTTTACCTTGCCTTTGGGGCCTGGAAAGAAGTTCCGCTGAATATCAAGGGAGAAGAGGCAAAGGGTGTCTTTTCAGGCACTGAGTTGCTACGATTGCTTTCTGAAGATACACTTCCTGAAATGGGACGTCGGGTAGCAATAATCGGAGCCGGAAATGTAGCTATTGATGCAGCCCGTAGCCTTTGGCGTCATGGTAAAGACGTAACTATTGTTTACCGACGTGATAAATGTTCGATGCCTGCTAACCACAGTGAGATTACTGAATCTGAAGCCGAACAGATTCAATTCCGCTTTATGTCGGCACCGATAGAAATCATTGCTAACGAAAATGGGCGGGTACAGGCCATGAAAATTGAGCTGATGACTTGTGGCGGAATTGATACTTCGGGTCGTAGAAAACCGATTGCAACAGGTAAATTTGATTGGCTTGCCTGTGATGCTGTGGTGGTTGCTATCGGTGAAGAAGTGGATAATAGCTTTGTTGCAGAAATTCAGACCGGAAAGGCAGGTAAAATTGAAATTAATGCTTTTACCACTCAGACCAGTCTTCCTAAAGTATTTGCCGGTGGAGATGCCGTTACCGGGCCATCCACTGCGGCCGAAGCAATGGGTATGGCAAAAAAAACCGCTGCTTCTATCGATGAATACCTGATGGGTGAGAAACGCTTTCAACAGCTTTTCCGAAAGTTTATCTACCGAAATACTGTTCCGGCAAATCCTGTGAAAACTCCCAAGAATGTAAGCTATAAACTTGCCGTCAGGGATCGTACCGGTAACTTCCTGGAAGTGGATGGTGGTTATACCGGACTTCAGGCCCGTGCCGAAGTGAGTCGCTGCCTGCGTTGTGATGTTCATCTCTAAAATGCTAAATCCATGAAACTATTAATAAATTCAATACCAACTGAAGTTCCTGACGGACTAACAGTTATGGAAGCCTGCCGTAAAGCAGGTGTAAAAATTCCTTCTCTTTGTTATCTGAAAGATGTTTCGGCAAATGCTTCCTGTGGTGTTTGCGTAGTGGAAGTGAAAGGTGCACGCAATTTATTGCGTTCCTGCGTCACAAAAGCTGCTGAAGGAATGGAAATTACAACCCAAAGCGCGCGTATTCAGGCAGCCCGCAAGATGAATGTAGAGCTGTTACTGGCCAATCATCCTGATAACTGCCTGACTTGTGATCGCAACCAGAATTGTGAATTACAATCCATCGCCTATGAATTTGGAATACGTGAACGCCGTTTTCCACGAACCAAACCTGTGTTGCAAGCAAAAGATTGTAGTTCTCTGTCGCTGGTGCGCGATCCCGATAAATGCATATTGTGTGGTCGATGCGTTGCAGTGTGCAGTGAAACGCAAACAGTTAAAGCCATAGATTTTGCCGGTAGAGGACTGAAAAGTAAAATATCCACCTTTATGGATTTGGGACTGGGTGTTGTAGCCTGTACCAACTGCGGACAATGTGCATTGGTTTGCCCGACAGGTGCGATCACCGAAAAAGATCATGTGCCCGCCGTATGGAGGGCAATATACAATCCGGAAAAAGTGGTGATTGTTGAAACAGCACCTGCCATACGTGTCGGTATAGGAGAAGCCATGGGAATGCCTTACGGAAGTTTAGTGACCGGTAAAATGGTAGCCGGATTGCGCCGACTGGGATTTTCGAAGGTATTCGATACCGATTTTGCAGCCGACCTTACAATTATTGAGGAAGGTAATGAATTGTTGAACAGGATTAAAAACGGTGGTAAATTGCCGATGATTACTTCTTGCTCGCCGGGGTGGATTAAGTTTATCGAGCATTTCTTTCCAGCCTCCTTACCTCATCTTTCCAGTTGCAAGTCTCCTCAGCAGATGTTTGGCGCTATCGCTAAGACCTATTATGCTGAGAAAATGAATATCGACCCTCGTAATATTGTTGTGGTCTCGGTAATGCCCTGTACTGCTAAAAAATACGAGGCACAGCGTCCGGAAATGGATGGTGCATTTGAATACTGGAAAGACAAAATGGATCTGGATGCAAACGAACGTTTTTTCGATGTGGATTATGTGCTGACTACCCGCGAACTGGGAAGGATGTTTAAGGAATCGGGCATTGACTTTATACAATTGCCGGAAGAAGAATTCGATAATCCATTGGGAACTTCTACCGGGGCTGCCGTAATTTTCGGAGCTACAGGTGGAGTCATGGAAGCGGCGCTGCGTACGGCTTATGAAGTATATACCGGACAAACCCTTCCCGATGTGAATTTCAAAAATATTCGTGGAATTCAGGGAATCCGGGAGGCAGAAATTAATTTAAACGGAACCCCGATTCGGGTGGCTGTGGCGCATACCCTGAGAAATGCACGAAAACTACTGGAAGAAGTGGAAAGAGGTACATCTCCCTATACTTTTATTGAAGTTATGACTTGTCCGGGTGGTTGTTTGGGTGGTGGTGGTCAGCCTATTCCTACCAATCAGGAAATTCGAATGAAACGAGCTGAATCAATTTATGCCGAAGATGCTCATAAGTTTATTCGAAAATCGCACGAAAATCCGGAAATAAAATACCTTTACGATCATTTTCTGAAAGAGCCACTCGGAAAGCTTTCACATCATTTATTACATACAAAGTACTACGAACGGTCATTTTTCTGATACATACGGCACCATGGTCGGAGCCCGCATTCCTCACACAGGGGTTTGCGGGCCTGACATGTATAGCGACCATGTAAAATCAGCCAGTGATGCGCTCTTGGAATTAAGTGCTCAGGAATGTGCCTGATAAGGGTCAATTCGGTTTGCAACGGCGTTTTCGAACGGGTAGTAAGTCCTAGTCGTTCCGACACCCTGAATACGTGCGTATCGACTGCCATTGCTGGTTTGTTGTAAATCACCGATGCAATCACGTTGGCTGTTTTTCGTCCCACACCTGGTAATTTTTGCAACTCTTCGATCGAATCCGGTACCTGGCCACCAAATTCATCGCGTAACATACGGGCCATACCTGCTAAGTGCTTCGCTTTATTGTTGGGATATGAAATCGACTTGATAAATTCGAACAAAACTTCCGGCGATGCTTCGGCCATTACTTCTGCAGTAGGAAATTCCCTGAAAAGGGTGGGAGTGACCATGTTAACCCGCTTATCGGTACATTGAGCCGAAAGGATAACAGCTACCAGCAACTGAAAAGGATCATTGTGGTGTAATTCAGTTTCTGCTACCGGGACATGCTCTTCAAACCAGGCAATAATTTGTTTATATCGTTCTTTCGTTGTCATGCTAGTTTCTTTTCAAAATAATCCAGATTATTACCGGAGCTCCGAACAATGCACTTATTGTATTGATAGGTAATGTGTATTCCGGAATGTGGGAAATAATATCACAGAGTAAAATTAATATTCCTCCCAGAATAAACGATGCCGGCATCAGAATTTTATGCATTGAAGTCCGGAACAGTCCCCGTGCTATATGCGGAATAGCCACCCCAACAAAAGCAATAGGTCCTGTAAAAGCAGTTACACTTCCGGCTAGTAATCCAGTTGAAATTACCATTAATACCCTTGTAGTCTGTATGTGGATGCCTAAGCCCCGCGCATAATTTTCGCCCAATAACATGCCATCCGATTTTTTATGCAAGGCAAAGGCGATCAGGGTGCCTATTAAAAAAACAGGAAAAAGTACCTGTAGGTTTTCCCAGTTTACAGCGCTAAGACTTCCAAAGGTCCATACAACATATAATTTGATTGCATCGGGATTTGAAAAGTTCTGAAGAATACTAACAATGGAAGAAGCTATCGTTCCAAACATTATTCCTACTATGAGTAATGACACCGTGTTATTCAACCTGAAAGAAACTGCAATAACCAATAACAAAATGACTGAAGCTCCAATAACAGCAGATACTATTATTCCCCACCCAGAACTGACTAAAAATACCGGTAAAATAGTCGATGCCATGAGTGCAAGAGCAACTCCCAGGCCTGCACCGGAACTAACACCTAAAATAAAGGGGTCTGCCAGCGGATTTCGAAACAAGGTTTGCATCATCAGACCAGACAATGATAAGGAAGCGCCGGCAATGACCGCCGTTATTGCTTTTGGAAAGCGGTAATTCAACACTATTTCTCTATAAACTTCATTCTCCTGTGTTCCGGTTATAATTTTCATCAGATCCCGAATGGATATGTCGATGCTTCCCCAAACCAGGTCGAGGGCAAACAACAGGACTAATACAATGATGGCTGGTAGAAATAGCCAATTTCTTTTGGAAGGCATCATCCTTTAAAGCTGAAATTTCGATTTGAGCTCAAAATTAGTCAAAAAATGACGAATAGTATGCCTAATGCTATTTTTTTTGTAGGTTTG
>JANJXE010000129.1 GCA_024709185.1 Paludibacter sp. | reverse complement strand
TATTATTCTTACACGATCGTTGCTGGAGACCACGCATTTAACCTTGAGGCACAATGAGAATAATTTTCAACTGGAGGTAGCACCGATCCATTATTCGAATCCCTTTAAAAATAAGATAGCCTATAAACTATCAGTAATTGACAAAGACTGGATTGAAACACGCAACCGGATTATCAGTTATAATAATTTACCATCGGGAAATTATATTCTCGAAATTAAAGGGGCTAACAACGATGGGGTATGGACGAAAAAATCGCTTGTGCTGAATATTCGGGTTAAGCCCGCTCCCTGGCTGAGTTGGTGGGCCTATTTGCTGTATGCACTGGTTGTCATCTTCATCGTTATCCTTATCTACAGGTATTATACCGGAAAACGGGAACTTAAATTACAACTCGAAAGAGAACAGATGAAGCATGATTCAGACCGTGAAATAACGGAGGCAAAGCTCAGGTTTCACACGAATATTACCCACGAGATACGTACTCCCTTAGCACTTATTGTTGCTCCGCTGTATGAATTGTTGCAACTCAAAATAAAGGACAATCAGATACAAAAACATATTCAAACCATCGCCCGTAATACCGATGTTTTAACCAGGCTGGTGAATCAATTCCTGGATTTCCGAAAAGCAGTAACCATGAATTATCCCTTACGGGTTACGGAAGGTAATCTTCGGATGACTATCGAAAATACATTCAACCTTTTCTCTGAACAGGCTAAAATTAAAGGAATTAACTATCAGTATATTTGCGGGCAGGATTTATATAATAGTTGGTATGATGAGGAGAAAGTTTCAAAAATTATCATGAATATTATTGCGAATGCGTTCAAATTTACACCAAAAGATGGATCAATATTCGTGTTTTTGGAACAAAATGACAGTAATGCTCAAATAATTATTGAGGATACCGGATGTGGTATAGCAACTGAAAATCTATCCAATATCTTCTCCCGGTATTATCAGGTAGTGAATACCAAAGGTGGTACAGGCATCGGTTTGTCTCTTGCCAGGCAGTTGGCCGAAATCCATCATGGCTCCATTTATGTTGAAAGTGAAATAGGTAAGGGAAGTACATTCATAGTCCAGTTTCCTGTTGTGAAAGACGCATTTAGTGAAGACGAATTCGATACAAATTTATCTGAACGACCGGTACAAATGTTCAGTTCCCTCATCAGAGAGCATGAAATGAAAATGCAGAATGAACTAAGCCCCAATGATGCCCCAATTATTTTAATTATTGAAGATAACCAGGATATGGCTGATTATATGATTAACAGTCTGAATAATCAATACCGAATATACCATACCACCAACGGCTCGAAAGGACTTGAACTGGCTCTTATACATACTCCCGATATTATTCTTTCAGATATTATGGTAGAGGGCATGGACGGGATACAATTAACGCAGACGCTAAAAAGTGATATTCGTACCAGCCATATACCGGTCATACTTATTTCAGCCCGATCGTCGGAAGAAGAAGTGATGGAAGGTTTGCATACCGGTGCTGAAGACTACCTGGTTAAGCCATTTAATCCTGAAGTATTGAAATTGAAAATTGCAAATTTGATTCGCTTGTCACAACAGGTTAAAGATAAGGAACAGGATACTAAAGTAAATCCGGAACTAAGTGAAAGAGAGCAAAAGTTTGTTTACGAATTAACAAAGATAATTAAGGACGAGATGATTAATCCCGACTTTAATATCGAGTATGTTTGTAAAAAGCTGGGTACTAATCGTATGCAGCTTCATCGTAAGATGATGTCAATTCTTGGACTAACTACTTCGGAATATATCAAAAAGATTCGATTTGAACATGCCTATCATTTGTTGAAAACTACAGATATGAATATTTCGGAGACAATGTATGAAGTCGGACTCTCCAGTTTATACAATTTTACACAAACATTTCAGAAAATGTTCGATGAAAATCCTTCGGATATAATCAGAAACCGTAAAAGATTTAAACTCTAAAAAAATCATCTCGTTTTTTTTGACTGTCATTTAAATTACAGAATTTAGTGTCCTGAGACACTAAATTCTGTTTTTTATTTAACAATTACAATTGTTACATTTTTTGCAATAATCGTTACATATAAAATCCCTGCATTAATTTGTGAAGTATACCTTTGCAGACATCAAATTACTATTCAGTTGATATTAAAATTCACTTTAAATTTCAATTACAAAATCATGAAACATTTTATTTTATACTCTCTTAAAACAGTATCGTTGTTAGTGAGCATGTCTATTTGTAATTCATTACAAGCTGCAACCAGAAATTTTACCGGTACCACTAGCAGCGATTGGGCTACTGCCTCAAACTGGGAAGGGGGCATAGTACCAACTTCTGCTGACATTGCCAATATTAATGCTTCAACCTCGGTAACCATAGCAGCTGAGACAATCGTCAGTGTTCGCCGGTTAACGATGGCTGCAGGAGCAAGTTTGGTAAACAATGGTACGTTAACTATTTCGCCAATAGCTGAAACTGCCCAAGCCTTGGTTTTGGCGGGTAACAACACATTTACCAACAATGGTACACTTACTTTAACTAATTCAAATCAAAACACACCAAATTTTGTCGTTAACTATGCTGGCACAGGTAATATTTTTACATTTAATGGAACAAATAACATATCATCTGTAACTGGCAAACACCTTTTTAATGCTGCCCCCAGTGCATCTGCCACTATTTCAGGGAGTGGGTTCACTATTGGAAATTCCACTACCGGAGCTGCATACTCAATTTTTAATCTCACAAATGCAGGCTGTAGTCTTACGATTGACAATGGAACAACCTTAAACTTATATGTTGATTATACTAGTTCTGGTCCAGTTTACGGGAATGGTATCTATATGAGCAATAGTTCATCTGCCACTAACAATGGGACAATAAATGTATATAAGGGTTCAAGTGCCAATGGACGTGCATTACAAATTTGGCAAGGAACATCCGCAGTAACCGCAACTTTTACAAATAATGGAACTTTTAATATGGTTGGCTTTGATGCACCTACTGTTATGGGTGGTTCAACCGGCTACGGCACTTTAAATAATACCGGAATTTTGAATATTGAAAATAATACGTCGACAAGTACTTACGGATTAAATATGGCGAACAGTAATCTTCCAAATGTATTTACAAATAGTGGAACGCTAAATATTTCGACTAATGGGAGTGCGATTAATTTACCGGCATCAACTTACAATCCTGTATTTACAAATACCGGCACCATTACCATTACCAAAGGAAATATTTACAGTGGCGCAACTCCAGGTTCATTCCCAACACTCAATAACAACTCAGGTGGGGTAATGAACTTTAATTATGGTGTTGCTGCGGGTACAACTGCAGCCACAAGTAACGTTATTGTAAACAACAACAACGGTGCAACCATCAATGGATCCTGTACATTTGCTGCCAATACATTGGTAACTGCGGCCGGTAGTACGCTCTCGCCGGGCGATTATTCAAATGGTACGAGTGGTTATGGTATTATCAATTTGACGCCACCAGCAACAGGCACAAAATTCCCTTTAAACGGAAATGTGTTGATGCAAATAAAGGGAACAACAGGTGAGGGGACAAATTATGATCGGATTAAATGTACTGAGATAGATGTAACAGGTGCTTCGCTAACTGTCACGGCATTTTACACTCCTGCGCTTAATGATTACATTTCACTGATTTATGCAGCAACTTCAAAAACCAATCCCTTAAGCAGTACGTCCATGCCTCGTGGTTGGATATCTTCTCCAAATGCATTAAACGAAGCGGCAAAATACTATCCATCGCTTCCGGGTGCTCCAACAGCGGTAGTTTCCACTGCGGGTAATGCGAAAGCTTCGGTTGCATTTTCTGCTCCTGCAAGCGATGGTGGTGCTGATATCACCTCTTATACTGTCACTTCGTCGCCGGGCGGCATTACTGCCACTGGAGCTGCAAGTCCGCTTACAGTTAGTGGACTTACCAACGAAACCTCCTATTCATTTACTGTAACTGCTACTAATATCAGAGGAACTGGAAGTGCAAGCGTTGCATCAGCTTCGGTAACTCCAAGCGCCACAGCCAATATTATTCCCGTTTCATCTTTTACCAATATATCAGCCTTAACATTAACTCCTGTAAGCGATGTGGAAGTTCGCAACGATGCCTTGCTAACTATCAATCAAACAACCACAATCAATAGTTTGACGATAGCTGCCGGAGGTATGGTAACGAACACAAGCACCTTAAATACCCCGGTCTTAACAATCAACAGCAATGCAACCGATGGAACAGGTACTTACATTGACAACGGAACTTCGAATGTTACCACACTGAATGCTAATCAATATCTTGGCACTACACGCAATTGGTACATTTCTTCGCCTGTACAAAGTACAGTTTCGTCAGCTACCAACATAGCACGTTATTATGAATATGTGGAAGCCGGAAATAATGCAGATTTAACGGTGACAGGTTCTACGGCTTATTGGAAAGGGTATAATCCCGGCCATACAATGATAGCCGGCAAAGGTTACATTGTCTTGCCAGATGCTGCAGGTGCGTCTGTATCTTTCTCGGGAAGTATGAATACTGGCGATATAACTATTCCTTTAAGCAAATCGGGCAATGGATTTAATTTGATTGGAAATCCGCATCCCAGTCATTTAAAATGGACAAAAGCGTATGTCGATAGCAAAGCATCGCAAATTGAACCAACAATCTGGTATCGTACAAATTCAGGCTCGGTGAATAGTGGTGGTGATGCCGCCTGGTCGTTCAAAACCATTAACGCAAGTACCGGCGAAGCTTCACCTATTGGAACAACCAATATTATACCACCAATGCAGGCATTTTGGGTGAAAGCTGTTGCAGCCGGGAATCTTATTTTAAATAGTGATTTAGCAAAATCACACGAGACTACTAATCCCCTAAAAGCGCTCACTGCAAACACTCCCAATCGTCAACGGGTACGTTTAGAAGTGTTCAACGGTACAACCACCGATGAAACGTTGATTTATTTCGATGCAGCAGCATCCGATGCTTATGATGCTTACGACTCGCCAAAGTATCCGGTTGCAAGTACAGTTACTCAATTGTACAGTATTGTAGGAGCCGAAAAATTAGTCATCAATGGAATGAATGCATTACAATTGGATACTCCTGTACAGCTTGGTTTTATTCCGGGTAATGCAACAGCATTTACAATAAGAGCCAATGAGCTAACCTACATTCCGGAGGATGTTAAAGTAATTTTGAAAGACAATGTCACTCAATCAGAAACTGATTTAACGGAAGGTACAGCTGCATATAACTT
>JANJXE010000115.1 GCA_024709185.1 Paludibacter sp. | reverse complement strand
AGGTAATCTATCATTTTAAAGGAAAAAACCTTCCGTTAGATAAACTACAGAAGGCTGTTAAGATGTCGGAAGATACCTACTGCGGTGTTCGTGCTTTGTATGCCAAAGCCATCGAAGTTATTTCCGAAATTAGTGTTGAAGAATAAGGCTCAGATCATATCTTCCACATTCCATACAAAGGCTCTCAACCCCATCATTTCCGATGTGAGGTCGAGGGCCTTTAAATCGTTAAGAATGTTCTCAACCCGGTCGTCCTCCACAACGGTTATCATCGCCGAATTCAGTGTTGGCCAGGCATGGGTCCCCAGGTGTGGTTCACCGGTGCGTGAACCTTTTCCCTGAACTTCCTGCCAGCTGGTATAACCGCGTACATTGTTGCCACGCAACACCGATAGTATCTGATCGTAATAAGCCTGATCGAAGGCTATAAATATAGATTTCATAAACGTTTTCTTTTAATGTTTAGTTTGAACCGCACCTGCCGGCTATCGAAATAATCCGGCAGATGTGATTTCAAATATTGATTAGGCGTTCAGCATTTTACGGCGCCATTTCTTACGGAAATTCTTTGTTTTCCTTCCTGCTACAATAGCATATACGGTAGGCACTACCACGAGGGTAAAGATGGTAGAAACTGTTAACCCACCAATAACAGTGATAGCCATCGATTTCCAGAGTTCCGAACCTTCTGAATTGGATAGCGCCAGAGGTGCCATCCCAAGAATGGTAGTGAGTGTAGTCATCAGTACCGGTCGCAGACGGGCCTGTCCACCCTTCACCACCGACTGAACGATACTCATACCACGTCCCCGGTTCAGATTTATATAATCCACCAGAACGATACCGTTTTTCACCACAATACCCACCAGCATGATGATACCCACAAACGACATCATATTGAGCGTTACGCCGGTAACTGCAAAGGCTAGAATTACTCCGGAAACAGCAAACGGCACCGAGAACATAATGATAAACGGATAGGTAAGCGATTCGAACTGCGACGCCATCACGATAAATACCAACAGGGTAATTAGCAGCAGGAGCAATCCCAAATCGGCAAACGAATCCTGCTGATCGATATAGGTTCCGCCAATTTGTGTGTAGATATTCGTAGGTATTTCAATCTCGTCGATTGCTTTATTAATTTCAACAACTGCCTTATCGATGGTTGTGCCCGAAACAGTCGATTGTACTCTCACAATACGCTGACGGTTTTGGCGATCGATCGAAGGTGGCGAGAATTCCTCGATTACCCTGCCCACTTCACTCAGACGCACCGATTGGCCCTGATTGTTATAGATAAGGATATTTTCGAGCGCTTCCACCGATTGACGGAATTCAGGAGCATAGGCCACCCGAATGGTGTATTCTTCACCATCCTCGCGATACAGCGATGCTGTCATCCCGTTGATACGGTTTCGAAGGAAAGTGGCAGCCGTACTCATATTCAGACCATTCATGGCCAGTTTTTCACGGTCGAACTGCACCCGGTATTCCGGAAGATAATCGCCTCGACTGATCGTTACGTTTACAAGTCCGGGCACTTTCGACATCTTTTCCTTCATTTCAGCTGCAATGCGGTCGGTTTCGGTAAAGTCGTAACCGAAAATTTCCACATCGAGTGTCGACTGGCCGCCCATCATACCCATACCACCACCGGCAAGCACATTCGACTTTCGGATTTCGGGCATTCGTTGCAGGTCGAGACGAATACTGTCGGCAATGGCGAACATCGAACGATCGCGGCTTTGAAGATCGATTAAGCGCAGATTGAACGAGATGATATTGGATCCGTTGTTTTGCATCGAACCCCAAACATTTGAGCTACTGGCCTGACCGATATTGTAATTAATCATATCCAGTTCCGGATATTTTTCCTTCCACAGCTTATACAGTTGCTGAGCAGTCTCACGGGTAACTTCCGATCGGGTACCCACGGGTAATTCGGCTGTACCAGCAATCACACTGTTATCCTGAGCCGGAATAAATTCGGTTCCTATAAAGCCGGCAGGTATTAAACTTAACACGAAAAATCCAAGTACACCCCAGACAGTTGCTTTACGGTGGCGTACAGCCCAGTCAACAGCTTTACCGTATGCAGAATCCAGTTTATCCAGCGCCCGCTCAATAGGAGTAAACACTTTCAGATACAGAGTGCCGTGCTTGGCATCCAGCTTCAGCATTTGAGAAGCAAGCATCGGAGTAAGTGTAAGTGCCGAAACAGTCGAAACAATCATGATAATGGTTACCATCCATCCCAGCTGTTCGAACATCACACCAGCCTGACCACCCACCATGGTAAGCGGGAAGAATACGGCCAGCAGTGTAAGTGTGGAAGCAATAACTGAGATAGCCACCTCGTTGGTTGCATGCACAGCCGCACTTTTTGGCCGGCTACCGCGTTCGATATGCCGGGTTATGTTTTCTATAACCACTATGGCATCGTCCACCACCATCCCGATAGCCACTGAGAGCGAACTCAGCGAGATTATGTTCAGTGATCCTCCTGTTATACCAAGATAAATAAAGGCGGCAATCAGCGAAATAGGAATAGTAATGATGATTATAAAGGTAGCACGCCAGCGACCCAGAAAGGCCAACACCACTATAGCCACGAAGATAAATGCATACAACACTGTATCAGCCAGTCCCGAAATGGTTTGTTTGATATTGTCGGAAGTGTCCATGATCGTCTCCAGTTTCACATCCGAAGGGAGATTCTTCTGCAATTCGGGCATCATTTTAACTACCGCATTGGCAATCTGTACGGTATTGGAACCCGATTGTTTCTGTACTACTATGGTAGCACCCTGCACCGAATTGGTAAATACTTCCTGAGTACGTTCTTCCAGATCGTCGCGGACTTCAGCCACATCCGAAAGGTATACATTACGTCCTGCATAGGAACCCACCACCAGGCGCTTCATTTCCATCGGACTGACAAACTCACCCTGCACCCGCAATGCATAGGATTCGTTACCAATGTCCATGGTTCCTGCAGGAAGGTTCATATTTTCCATCCGGATCACATTACCAATGGCTTCGATGGTCAGGTTGTAGGCCTCGAGACGTGCAGGGTCTACAAACACCTGTATTTCACGTTCAGGCGCACCATTGATGGAAACCGTTCCTACTCCGGGAATACGAGCCAACGGATTGGCCACATTTTCTTCAAGTATTTTATAGAGAGCAGGAAGACTTTGATCGGCTGTGGCCGAAATAAGCATTACCGGAATCATGTCGGTGCTGAACTTGAAAATGATGGGGTCGGTTGCACCATCGGGCATAAACGACTTCACCATATCCAGCTTTTGCCGTACATCGTCGGTCAGCACATCAATATCTTCCCCGAAATCGAACTCAAGCGTAATCAGCGATCGGTTTTCACGTGAGCTGGATCTCAGCTTTTTAAGATTAGCAACTGTATTGAGCGAATTTTCAAGCGGACGGGTTACATTGGTTTCCACATCCGCGGCGCTTGCCCCTTCGTAAGTCGTCAACACCATGATTGTATTGGTCTCAATGTCGGGCAACAAGTCGATGGGCACATTATTGAGTGAAAACAGACCGATAATAACGACCGCCACAAACACCAGGGTGGTCATCACCGGTTTCTTCACCGAACCTTCGTATATACTCATAATTATTTGTTTATTCTGTTACTTTTTTATTCCGGGTTTTATTCGGCAATCACTACTTCTGAACCATCCGAAAGCTTCGACTGACCGGCAACAACTACCTGTGCGCCATTTTCAACACCACTTATCAGTTCATATTCGGCATCCATACGACGGCCCAGTTCCACCGCACTGAAACTTACTTTACCATCGGAATAGGTATACACATAGCGTGTTCCTGTACCCGGAATCTTCACAATGGCACGATCGGGAACGACCACACGTTGTACCTTACCAAAGTTAATTCCAACGCGTGCAAACATACCCGGACGAATTTTCTGTCCCGGATTGTTCATCTCAATCTCTACAGGGAAAGTACGCGTACGTTCGTCGATCGTAGGATATACCAGCTTCACTTTTCCCGAAAATTTTTCATTGGGATACACATCCAGTTTAACCGACACCGGCATGCCCCGTTTTACTTTGCTGAAATATACTTCCGACACATTAATCCTGGTTTGTACCGGGTTAATCTGCATCACTGTAAGAATGGGTTGCTGACCGGCATACATATCGCCACTGTCGTAATTGCGGGCAGTTACAATGCCACTAACCGGACTCAGTAACATAGTGTTCTCCTGTAGATTCTTCAGGTTGGTTTCTGCCATTGTAAGCTGAAGCGTCACATTGTCAAGCTCCTGTTGTGAGGCACCACCAACTGCAAATAATTCCTTAACACGCTCGAAATTACGTTTCAGGTTGGCAAGCTGTGTTTCCGAATTCATAAGATTTACAGCGTCCATTTGAGCCAGACGTTGCCCTTTTGTAACCTGATCGCCCACTTCCACAAAAATGGAGCGGATACGACCCGGTGCTGTTGGATTAATATTGTTTTTCACTACCGGCTCTACGGTTGCTGTGAATTCAAACACCTGATCCACTTCGCGCAGGTTCACCTGCTTAAGCTGTACAGATGGACGTTCGGTTGCATCGGCCTGAGCGGCAGGTTGATCCTTCGGTCCGCAGGCTACCAGCGAACCCATCACTACTAACGAAACAAAAATTCTGATATCAGTTCTCATAAATTTATCATTAATCATTAATCATTTATAATTCACTTCCCAACAATTTCTCCAAATCGGCTTTTGCCGACATAAAATCGTATATCGATTGATTGTACGATAATCCGGCCTGCACATAGCCCAGCTCCGCATTGTTTACATCCAGGTAGGTACTCATTCCAACTTCGTACATCTTTTGAGAGATGGAAAGTGCCTTTTCAGCCTGTAGCAGTGCTTTTTTGCCCGATTCCATCTTTTCAATGGCTTTTATCATATTTTCGGTAAGGCTTACCGCCTGTAACTCTAACGAACGCTTGAGGTTTTCACGCTGATGTTCCAGTGACTTGAGCTGCACTTCCAACTGTTTCTTCTTGTGATGTTTGGTACCCCCCTGAAAAATGGGAATCGACAAACTCAGGCCTGCATTGGAAGTGGGGAACCAGTAGTAATCCTTAAACTTTACATCGTCGTTGGGCTGCGACATGTACTGGTACTGAAAACTTGC
>JANJXE010000088.1 GCA_024709185.1 Paludibacter sp. | reverse complement strand
GAGGGTAGGGATTTGATGTGGACACGTCGTCTGTTTCTTACATTTGTTGTTGTAGCGGTTTTTTCAATTATTGCCAATGTATTGGGTCGGACTTTTTTTCTTCCGTTTGATATGATCGTAGTGCCCTCCGTAGTTTTTAGTGTGTTGTTGTTTGCTGTTGGATATAGTAGCTACGATCAGCGCTTTACAGTGCACAATCTTCATAGTGATTCGAATGCGCCTACCTTCGAAGAAGACCTGTTTGATGAAAATGATGTGGAATTTGTTTATACAACTCCACAACTCATTGAATTGAAACGGAAATTTCAGTCACTACTCGAAGATGAGAAAATTTTTACCCGTAAAGATTTACGTGCTGTCGATGTATCGAAACTTCTCAATACCAACAGAACTTATGTTTCGCGCCTGATTAATCAGGAATACGGAAAAACTTTTTCTGAACTGATTAATCACTTTCGCTTCGAAGAAGCCAAACGGATATTGCTGTTGAGTGAAAATTCCTTTCCCGGAATGGCTGAAATTGCGAACAGAGCTGGATTCCCCAGTGAAAGCTCTTTTTATCGTGTGTTTAAAAAAGAAACAGGCATGTCACCCGGCGACTGGCGGAAGTCGAAAAATGTTGCAAAAAATTAATATTGTTTGTAAATTATTTTTTATATATTTGCACCCTGAAAGTAGTGAACCCATTAATTATAATGAGTTTAAATATTAAAATAATTGTTTTAGTTACTTACTGTAAGCCTTAAAAAATGCAAAGATGGGTATTTGCTTGATAACTGGTGAAACCACTTCGGAATTGAATGGATTGTGTGCAGACTGTGGAAAAAAATGGAACGAAAGTGTTAGTCGAAAAATTACTGAGACTTGTACGAAATTACAACTGACAGTTAAAATCGATCAGTTGGTTGCGGAGTATGAGTTTGACTCAGCTAATTTTAAAAACACCCTGAATGATTTTCTTTCCCGTGTTAATATACTTGATTGTTTTAATAAATTTCACGGATATCTGCGTGAAAAATCAGAGAAAACCTATCAATTGTTTGTACAGGTGCTGGTGAATGTGCTTGAAAATCATCCTTTTCCCAGGGTGATTTTGTTACATCTGGCCGACTTTCAGGAAACTGCACGGATTATGCAACAGTCGAGTGACTTGCTACGATCGATGATGGCTGATTATAAGCTGGAGCTTGAAAAAGAACTGAAGAAAGCATTGTCGAAAAAGCAGGTTGCGCTGAAACTTAAACGCAAACACCGCCAATTTCGTATTGAAATGCTCATTTTGATGAGTGTGGCTGTCGGTTGCATTATTACCGCGTTGTTTTTGTACATTGCCGGATCATCGACTATACCATTGCTTACCTTATTGGGAGTGGTACCTACTACGGTGTTTATTGTGCTAAAGGTTTCCCGTTACAATAGCATTGATATGAATCTAAAAATTAAACCTCATATCTGCTATCAAATCGACCTGCTGGATATCCCTGTTAGTTATATTACTAATCTTCAGTCCCAGATCAGTCGTTTGAGTGCGCTTGAACCAGCATCCTGATTGGAGTTCGCCATCTGTTTTTATCTAACAACCTGTTGTTGATGGTGGCGGATAGCATCCACCACCAGTGGGATGCCCTCGTTGATTTTCGCTACCGAACTATTGCAATACGAAAGCCGTATGTGGTTATTAGCGATACCATGCGGATCAAAGGTTTTTCCCGAAACAAAAACGACTCCCTTTGCTATAGCGGTTTTCAGGATGTCTGTTGCATCCAGTGAATCAGGGAGCTTTATCCAGATGTAAAATCCGCCCCTGGGTTCGGTAAAACTGCATCCTTCCGGAAGTAATTCGCGAAGTAAACGGCTCATGGTTTCAGCCCGGAGTGCATATTCGGGACGTATTCGTTTCAGGTATTCCTGCTCCATGCCACTTTCCAGAAATTTATGAGCTATCATTTGGGTGAAACTCGGCGAACAGGCATCTATCGATTGTTTGATGAGTTCGCACTTTTTGTAAATTTCTTCCGGCACCAGCATCCAGCCAAGCCGTAAACCCGGACCCAGAATCTTGGAGAATGAACCGGTATAGCAAATGTCCAGTCCTTCAGGATTCATTGCCTTCAGCGTCTCTAAATGGATTTTATCTTCTTCGTGAAAATAGAGTTCGCTGTATGCATCGTCTTCCAACACCGGAATGGATCGGTTGCGCATCAACTCAATCAGTTTTAGCTTGGTATCCCGATGATAGAGCGTCCCCGCCGGATTGTGGAAATTGGGTGTCAGATACAGCATCTTTGGAGGTGTTGTCAATGTATCGAGTGTTTGCTCCAGTGCTTCCAGGTCGATGCCTGCAGGTGTTAAAGGTATGGATACAATATTTGCCTGGTAAGAACGAAAGGCGGATATGGCTCCGATAAAACAGGGATTTTCAACCAAAACTATATCTCCGGGATCGATGAAGGCATGTGCCAGTATATTAATAGCCTGTAACGAGCCGGTGGTAATCAGTATCTTGTTGTCGTTCACCGGAAGTCCTTTTTTCTTCAGATAATCCGATAATGAGTCGAGTAATGGTGGGATGCCATGTGTGGGGCCGTACTGCATGGCGATTTGTTTTTCCTTAGTGCTGAGCCGATTGTAAATAGCATCTACTTCTTCCAACGGAAAAAGATCGTTATCGGGCATACCCCCCGAAAATAAAATCATATCGGGTTTGTTAGCAAGGCTCATTAAATCCCTTATTTCTGAAGCCCTTAAGCTGCTCACAGAGGATGAAAAATGTATCATACCGTAAATTTTTTTGTTACAAGTTGTAAATTTCACTGGCACGCATCAGTTGTATCTTATTGGCCTGCAATACATCAATCACCTGAGCGTTCGATTCGGAACGTATCACCACACTGGCGCCGCTCTCGCTGGCAAAGGCATACATGTATTCGATGGGTACTTCGTTGTCCGACAATACCTGCAGAGCACGATAAAGTCCTCCCGGTTCGTTGGGAACAATCAAACACACCACATCGGTGGTATTGACTGAAAATCCTTTTTCTTTCAGAATTCTCAGTGCTTCTTCGGGCTGTGGAACTATAAAGCGAACAATGCCATAATCGGCTGTATCTGCTATGCTGAAGGCGGTCATGTTGATACCGCTTTCCGACAGCGTGCGGGTGAGCTCAGTGAGTCGGCCGGTTTTATTCTGTAAGAATACAGATAATTGTTTGATTATCATAACTTTGAATTTTTATTGTCAAATGACCAGTTTACGTTTGTCGATTACTCGTTGGGCTTTACCTTCCGAACGTGCTATCGTATTCGGTTCCACCAGTCGGATGGTAGCGGTTAGCCCCAATGCGCTGGCAATATTGTTTTGGATCTGCCTGCGGAGATTTTCCAGCACGCGTATCTCATCCGACCAGAACTGATCGTCGATTTCTACCTGAATCTCCAGCGTGTCGAGGTTGTTGACCCTGTCCACCACAAGTTGGTAGTGCGGACTGGCCTCGCTCATTTCGAGCAGCACGGCTTCTATCTGCGACGGGAACACGTTTACGCCCCGTATGATCAGCATGTCGTCGCTGCGGCCCAGGCATTTATCCATACGCACCAGGGTTCGTCCACAGGCGCATTTTTCAACATGCAGACGTGTGAGGTCGCGCGTACGGTATCGCAACAAGGGCATCGCTTCCTTTGTAATAGTAGTGAAAACGAGTTCTCCGATTTCTCCGTAAGGCAATACTTCCAGGGTTACAGGATCAATAATCTCAGGAATAAAATGATCTTCGAAAATGTGCATTCCCTGCTGGTGTTCGCATTCCATGGCAACCCCCGGGCCAATTATTTCGCTTAATCCGTAAATGTCGAATGCTTTTATATTCAGTGATTTCTCCACCTGAAGGCGCATTTCGTTGGTCCAGGGTTCGGCTCCGAAAATACCGGCTCTTAATTTAATTTGGGTTCGGTCGATATTGTCTTTGGCGATGCTTTCGCCCAAATGTGCTGCATACGAAGGCGTGCAGGCAATCACCGTAGAGCCGAAATCCGTCATAAGCTGTAATTGCTTGCGGGTGTTGCCTCCGGAAATGGGAATCACCGATGCTCCCACTTTTTCGGCACCATAATGAAGTCCGAGGCCGCCGGTAAACAGACCATAGCCATATGCAATCTGGATGATATCGCTACGACTGACGCCTGCCATAGTGAGCGAGCGGGCTACTACTTCGCTCCAGGTATTCAGATCGTTGTGGGTATAGCCCACCACGGTTGGTTTACCTGTGGTGCCACTGGAAGCATGCAGGCGCACGATTTGTTGCTGCGTTTCGGCAAACATCCCGAAGGGATAATTGTCCCGTAAATCATCCTTTACCGTGAGTGGTAGTTGCGACAGCTGATCGATGCTTTTTATATCGCCGGGTTCAATACCCAACTCTGTGAGTTTCTTTCGGTAAAAGGGAACCTTAAAATAAATTCGTTCAATTAGTTGTGTCAAACGCTCGTTTTGCAGGCGTTTCAATCGTTCGCGGTCAGCAGCTTCTATGTATTCGTTCCAAATCATCCTTTTTAATGATTAATGGTTAATGATAAATGATTAATGGGTGGGGATTTGAATGTGATGTGCGTTTTAGCTTGTTTGTCCGAGCTTGAACGCTTTTTCGTTGAGTTCGGCGATGTGCTGACCTTTTAGGGAAAACAGGCTCCGGATGCTTTCCAGCAGCTGCTCCGGGCTCAGACCGAGGTATTGCGCTGCAGCTCCCGCCATCACCACATTCACTGCTTTCGGACTTCCTGCTTCCTGTGCCAGTTTGTCGGCATTCACAAAGTGCACATCTTTGCAGTGTTTGCTTATCTCGCTGAGCAGCTGCTCTTTGTCCGGGTAATTTGGAATGTTGATAAAAGGTTGAGTAGCTGTTACCACGGCACCATCCTGTGAAAGCCAGGGCAGGTAGCGCAGTGCTTCCATCGGTTCGAGCGAAAGAATCAGATCGGCTTGCCCCAACGGAATAAGGTCGGAGAAAATCTCCTCATCGGAAATACGCAGGTGCGATTGCACAGCACCTCCCCTCTGACTCATCCCGTGAACTTCGGCCTGTTTAATGTATAAGCCCTGCTGCATCGCTGCATGATCGATAATGGCGGCTATCGTCAGAATGCCTTGTCCGCCAACCCCTGCAAGTAGTATATTCCTGGTCATACGTTTGTTTTTTTCTTTCTTCGTGCTGTTTGTATGCATTCGCGGCAGGCGATTACCACTGAAACGCCATTATAGGCAAATTCTTCCTTTAAAACAGACACATTTTCAGCGTGATTTTTCTTCAGGGGAACAATTGTGCGAATGTGGTTGGAATCGACACCTACTCCTTCGCAGATCGCAGCAATGCGTCCGGTGGCTCCTGAATCCTGTCCACCTGTCATTGCCGTGGTGTAATTATCGGAGATTAGTATGGTCACAGCCGCCTTGTCATTTACAGCATCCAGCAATCCGGTGATTCCGGAATGGGTAAAGGTGGAATCGCCTATCACCGCCACAGCAGGATGAAGTCCGGCGTCGGCAGCTCCCTTGGCCATGGTTACCGAAGCTCCCATGTCTACACAGGTATTGATTGAATTATAAGGAGGAAGTGCTCCCAGGGTATAGCAGCCAATGTCGGCAAAAACATGACGATTGGCAAAGCTGTCCATGGCTTCGTTAAGTGCATCGTACAAGTCGCGGTGACCGCAGCCCTGGCATAACTCGGGCGGACGGGCAGCGACAATGGCCGGTGTGGCGACAGGCTGCACCGCCTCTGCCGGCACCAGCGCTTTTATCAGCGCATCGGGTGTAAGTTCGCCTGTACGCGGCAGTGTTCCATCCATCCTTCCTGAAAACTTTTCATTTCCAAAGAATCCTTTCAGAAGCTCTTCGTAAATCGGATATCCTTCTTCCACAATAAGTACCCGTTGAAAACGCTGAGTAAAGTTTCGAATCGTTTTCTCCGGTAGGGGATACTGAGAAATCTTAAGTACCGGAAGTTGAAGGTTGAAACGGGTATTCACTTCCATCACATAATTATAAGCCAAACCAAAAGCAATGATACCGGTAGTGCTGTCTTCTTTGCCAACCCATTCTCTGTTGAAGGGCGACATTTCGGCCGCTTCAGTCAATTGTGGTTGCAGGTCGAGCAGGTGCTGGTATTGACGGCGGGCATTGGCAGGAAGCAAAATCCACTTTTGTCGGTTCGTATCCGGCTTTAAAGGATTGGGCAGGGTAGCAGCCCTGCGGATAATGGTTGACCGGGAGTGCGAGAGCCGCGTGGTAATTCGCACAATCACCGGTAGCTCCAGGGCTTCGGAAAATGCAAATGCATAGCGTACACAATCATACGCCTCCTGCTGATTCGAAGGCTCCAGTAACGGAAGTTGGGCAAAGCGTGCGTAGTAACGTGTGTCCTGCTCGTTTTGAGAGGAGTGCATCGATGGGTCGTCGGCAACTACCACCACCATTCCTCCCTTACTACCGGTAGAAGCTGAATTAATAAATGCATCGGCAGCCACATTCAGGCCAACGTGTTTCATGCAAACCATCGATCGCTTTCCGGCATACGACATCCCGAGGGCCGCTTCGTAGGCTGTTTTTTCATTCACCGACCAGGCCGAACGTACTTTTCCGGTACGACCTTCTTCCGTTTGTTGAATATATTCTGTAATTTCGGTGGAGGGGGTTCCCGGGTAGGCATATACCCCCGAAAGACCTTCATCGATAGCTGCACGGGCAATTACTTCTGCGCCCAATAACAATTCTTGTTCATTCATCTTGTGTGTTCTTATTCATGGCGGTTATCTGCGGGCTGGCGCGGATTTCCGTTGATACTGCAAAAGTACAAAATTATCCTTAATATTAAAGTTTTTTTTCTTTAATGATGCCTATCAGATGATGATTTCTTATAAACATACCCTTTTTTCTGATAAAATAGCATTTATATTTCATTTTTGCTTTCAATTTTCGATATTTTTTGTATTTTTGCTGCCGAAACAATAACTCACTAAAAAATAGCGCGAATTTATGAAAACCGAACAAGTCCTCGACATGTTGAAGAGGCGTTTTCCCAATGAGCCAGAGTACCATCAGGCCGTAGAAGAAGTGTTGCATTCTATCGAAGCAGTGTACAACGCACATCCCGAGTTCGAAAAGCAGAATCTCATCGAGCGTCTGTGTATCCCCGATCGTATTTTTTCGTTCCGTATTACCTGGGTCGACGACAAAGGTAATGTTCAGACCAACATGGGCTACCGTGTGCAGCATTGCAACGCGATTGGTCCTTACAAGGGCGGTATGCGTTTCCACGTTTCGGTGAGCCCTTCTATTCTGAAATTTTTAGCTTTCGAACAGACATTTAAAAATGCACTTACTACCTTGCCGATGGGTGGTGGAAAAGGAGGTTCGGATTTCAACCCGAAAGGTAAATCAAATGCAGAAATCATGCGTTTCTGCCAGGCCTTTATGCTTGAACTCTGGAGGCATATTGGTCCTGAAACCGATGTGCCGGCAGGTGATATCGGCGTAGGTGGCCGCGAGGTGGCTTACATGTATGGTATGTACCGCAAACTGGCCCGCGAAAATTCGGGTACATTTACCGGTAAAGGCCTTGAATTCGGCGGTTCGCTTATCCGTCCCGAAGCTACCGGATATGGTAATATCTACTTCCTGATGAACATGCTGAAACGCAAAGGCATTACCGATTTGAAAGGTCAGGTAGTGTCGATTTCCGGTTCAGGAAATGTGGCAACGTATACCGCTGAAAAAGTGCTCGAACTCGGTGGTAAAGTGATTACACTTTCCGATTCCAATGGGTATATCTATGATCCCGAAGGAATCACCAAGGAAAAACTCGACTACGTGTTTGAACTGAAAAATATCTACCGTGGTCGTATTAAAGAATATGCCGATAAATACAATTGCAAGTATGTAGAAGGTGGTCGTCCATGGGCCGAAGCCTGTACTATTGCGTTGCCATCGGCTACTCAGAACGAGTTGAACGGTGATGATGCTGCAATGTTGGTTAAGAATGGTTGTTTTGCAGTTTCGGAAGGAGCTAACATGCCATCCACTCCTGAAGCTGTGGAAGTATTCCTGAAAAATAAGATTTTGTACGCTCCGGGTAAGGCTGCCAATGCAGGTGGTGTTTCGGTTTCAGGATTGGAAATGACGCAGAACTCCATCAAGCTGAGCTGGACGAAGGAAGAAGTAGATGCCAAGTTAAAAGAAATCATGTTTAACATACACGAAGCCTGCGTGAAGTACGGAACCGAAGCCGATGGCTATGTAAACTACGTGAACGGCGCGAATATCGCTGGTTTCATGAAAGTTGCAAAAGCCATGATGGCACAGGGAGTGCTGTAGTAATGATAAATGATTAATGATAAATGATTAATGGGTGCGGTTAAGAGAAGATATACTTTTAATCAGTTTTATACGGTTACAAAACTGATTAAATGTAAATTGAATGCACCATACCACCCATTAATCATTAATCATTAATCATTAAAAATTAATCATTAATATTCAGTTTGCCTATCAGTATCGGTATTGCGTTTCTTCCCGTTGGGTCGGAAGCGGTAAGCCTGCTGTTCATAAATACTAAAGGGTTCATCTGAAGGCGAAAACTCAGGTTCTTGTTTTCTTTGTTAATGTCTTTGGTGTAGGCCAAAAGAGAAACACTAACGCCAGCTGCAGCACCTACGGCCGACATAACAAACATCCAGGTGGGATCGTAATCGTACCAATACTCATCACTGTCCTGAGACTGGGCTATTATGTTTCCAAGGCCTGCACCCAGCAAACCTCCGCCTATCAAACTCAAAGAGGTAAACATAGCCTGACGGTTCGAGAAGTCGTACTTGCGGGCCAGACGGTCGCCGGCATACAAACCAGCTGCTGCTCCAACAGAGCCTACAGCGGTGTACCAGCGTGGATTGTCGGGAAGTGCTACCGACATCAGCGCTACTGGCAGATAGGCTCCTACCAGTGCCAGGTTCGAAGATACACCAGCATCTCCCTGACTGTAATAATCCTTTTTGGCCAGGCTGTTACCAATCAGCATACCTCCTGCAGCACCTCCCAGAATGCAGCCGGCCAGTAAATTGCTTTCCCAGCTGTCGTTGGTTTCATAGAAGCCTGATGCGTGGCTTGCTCCCATAGCAAGGACCATCCCCCAATCGCTGAACAGACCGATTGTGCTGACCTGACCGACATTGAAGTTGCTTCGTTTTGCCCACTGGTAACCCAGCAGCCCTTCGGCCATACTGCCAGCCAGACCAAATCCCAGCGTTAGCCGAAGGTCGGGCTCTTTGGGACTAATTAGTACAGGCAATAACATCCCATGGATAATTCCCCGTGATTGTCCGTAAATGGTCATGCCGGCTTGCGGTAGGGTGACTTCTTTTGTTCTGGTTAGTAAAAGTGGTGTTATAAAACCTGCACCAGCACTCAACAGATAAACTGCAGGACTGAAATCATTGCTGTTTAGAATGCTGGAAATTGCAGTGCCGTAAAAACTGTAACTTATCAGGCTGTT
>JANJXE010000023.1 GCA_024709185.1 Paludibacter sp. | reverse complement strand
ATTCACACTCAATCCATTATTTTATAAATTTGTAGTATGAGAAAATATACATTTTTAGTCGTAGCTGCTGTGTTGTTTAGTTCCTGTTTGGCCGGCACTTCCAAAAGAACAGCTTTTGAAAAGGAAATCAACGAGTTTAATTACATCATAGGTACCCAAACAGTAGGCGCCAAATACAAATTCACCGACGAAACAAATTTAGTGGAAACAGCCAAAGCCATCAGAGAGATGGGAAGTAATTTGCTGAAGTTCAGTATGGCCCCTCGCTACTGGTGGGAAAACTACGATATATCCAAAGATGAATCCATCACGTCACTTACTAAACTGGCTCAGGAAAAGTCGATGAAGGAAGTACTGGATATGGACTTTAAATATTATCAGATTTGGGTGTATGAGTTTTCGCAATATACCACCGAACCTCCCGGAATGAAGAAAGATGAAAATCAGATTAAGTTTATCGGAGGCATGAGTGACGATCATGCACAGGCATCGTACAAAGAAGTGTACGAATTGGCCTGCTACCTGCTGAAAACCTATAACAAAAGCGGTAAAGTGTTTATGCTGGGCAATTGGGAAGGCGACTGGCACCTGCGCTGGGATTACGATCGCACCAAACCGGCCGATCCGGCCACCATCGAGGGCATGACCCGCTGGTTCACCGTACGTCAGCAGGCCATAGATGATGCCAAACGCGATATTCCCCACGAAAACGTGGAAATGTACCATTATATAGAAATGAATCTATCGGATTTGGCAGTGAAAGGTGAATCCTGTGTAACGAACAGTATTTTACCCTTTATCAACCCCGATTATGTTTCGTTTTCGGCTTATACAGCAACCAATCCACCAGCAACAGAGGCTGAAATGGATAAAATGCTGACAGAGCACCTGAATTACATTGAAAGTAAAATTCAGCCGAAACCGGGCATAAAAGGAAAGCGACTTTTTATTGGCGAATATGGCTGGCCCGAACTGGGTTTGTATGCCAACGAGCCTGCCACACGTACGCCCGAAGAAATAAACGAACGTGCCAAATGGGGAATTAAGACAGGACTTAAATGGGGTGCACCTTTCATTTTATGGTGGGAGATGTACAACAACGAACTCACCAAAGACAAGAAAAACAGAGGTTTCTGGCTGATTAACGAAAAAGGAGAGAAAACGCCGCTGTATTATACACATCAACAATTTTACAACGAAGCCCGTAACTGGTTAGAAAAGTATATTGCAAAACACTCCAATATGCCCTCAGAAGACGAATTTCGTTCAGCGGCACTTAAATTTGAAGCTCTGCAATAATAATAATCTGAAGGATTTGAGTTACTTTTGCAGTTCAAATCCTTCATTCATGTCGCTGCTTACTACTTCAGAGTTGTCCATAGGCTATATCCACCGTAAAGAAACATTTACGGTGCAAACCGACCTGCAACTCGAAGTTCGTCCCGGTGAAATGGTGTGCCTTATTGGGCCGAATGGTTGTGGTAAATCGACTTTGCTGCGTACACTTTCAGGACTGCAAGCGCCATTGGCCGGGAAAGTAAGGATTCATAACCAAAATATCCAGAAAATTTCTACTACGGAACGGGCGCAACTGATTTCGCTGGTGCTGACCGATCGCATTGAAATTGATAATGCAACTGTTCGTTCGATTGTTGCAATGGGACGGCATCCGTACAGCAACTGGTGGGGAACCCTTTCCCGAGAGGAAGTCGCAAAAATTGATGAAGCCATCCGACTGGTTCATCTTCAAAAAAAAACCAACCAGTTATTTGCTGAGCTTTCTGATGGTGAGAAGCAGCGGGTGATGATAGCCAAGGCCTTTGTTCAGGATACGCCAATGATTATGCTCGATGAACCAACTGCTCACCTTGACCTGCCCAACAGGGTGGAAATCATGCTCTTGCTCCACCGGTTAGCGCATCGTTCCGGCAAAGCTATTCTGCTTTCTACTCACGAGCTCGATATGGCGCTTCAGGCTGCCGACCGCATCTGGCTAATGACTGAGAAGGGTATCGAAGTAGGAGTGCCCGAAGATTTGGTGTTAAAAGGCAATTTCAGCGATGCTTTCCTCAGTCCCAATTTCTTTTTTAATCCTTCCAACGGTAACTTCTCGATGAATTATCATCTTGATAAGGAAATTGAACTGGAAGGAGATAAAACCCGTTTGTACTGGACTCTTCGCGCTCTGGCTCGTGCAGGTTATGCCGTGGTGGAAAAAGCCGATCGGAAAATTATTATTCAGGAAAATAAATGGTGCATAGGTAATGAATGTTATACTTCGATTGAAGAACTGTTGTACGCAATATCCTGATTGTATTACTAATTTTACCTTACTCCATTCATCATTTTTACCAGTTTCCGGCTTAAAAAGAACAGAATTACCGAGGCAAGGCCTGCCAGCACTACAAACAACATGAAGAAATCGTACAGAGATGCGATTTCAAAGCCCATAAAGTGTTTTACATGGGTGATGGTTGAACCGGGTTCGATGGGTTCGGGATAGAGTCCACTCAGCGTACCGGCAAAAATATTCGAGGAGGCCATACTCAGGTACCAGACACCCATCAGCAAAGAAGCAAATTTAACCGGAGATAATTTATTGACCATCGAAAGCCCTATTGGGGAAAGGGCCAGTTCGCCAAAGGTGTGAATGGTGTATAAACTGATGAGCCACATCATGCTGACTTTGGTGCCCGGATCCACTCCTTTAACTCCGAACGCAATCACTAAATACCCCATGGCCAATAGAAATAGACCTATGGATTGTTTATAAGGTGAAGCCGGCTCCAGCTTTCGTTTACCCAGCCAACTCCATATCCATACAAAGATAGGAGCAAAAATAACGATGGCAATCGCATTGATAGACTGAAAAAAGGAAGTTGGAATTAAGGTTCCCATCAATTCACGGTTGGTTTGTTCTTCTGCAAAATAGGTGAGTGAAGCGCCTGCCTGTTCGAAGGCGGCCCAAAAAAAGATTACAAAAAAGGCTACTATAAAAATGACCCGGATTCGTTCTCGTTCAATTTTGGTAAGGGTAGGGTCGGTGATTACCAATCCGGGTGCAGCAATGGTCAGCGCAAATACAAAAGCTCCGATCAGATCGCGACCCAGTAGAAAGTAAAAGACAATCAGTAATAAGGTGCCAATCCCACTCCAGTTGAGTACATGTCGTTTGGTGAAACCCGGAGCTGAAAGATTGCTGGAAGAACCCGCGTTAGACTGATTACTTTCACTGACTTTGTTTTTGGCAGGTTTCATGCCAACTGGCTTTCCTTCTTCTGTCACAATCCATTTATCTTTTAGTGATACAAACAGAATGACACTCAGCACCATCCCGATTGCCGCCAGTAGAAATCCCCATTTGAAATCGGCAGGATTTCCGGTATCGCCCACAAAACCACAGGCCAGTGGTGCCAAAAAAGCCCCCACATTTACACCCATGTAAAATATGGTAAAGGCCGAATCGAGTCGCTGATCGCCGGGAGGATATAACTGACCCACCATACTGGAAATATTCGGTTTGAAAAATCCGTTACCAAAAATAAGAAATGCTAATCCACTCATCATCAGCCAGGTAGCCAGTTCGTTTTGCAGGTAATACATCCCGGAAAAAAACATCAGTAATTGCCCGAGCGCCATCAACAATCCGCCAATCACAATCGAACGCCGGTTCCCCCAGTATTTATCGGCAATATAACCGCCAATTAATGGTGTTAGATAAACAAGACCGGTATAACTGCCGTAGATTTGCGAACTCAAGGCCTTGTCGAAAAAAAGTGCTTTGGTCATGTAAAGTACAAACAATGCCCGCATGCCGTAGTAACTGAAACGTTCCGACATGCCGGTAAAGAAAATCAGGTATAAACCTTTGGGGTGAGCTTTAGCCATAAATTAATCGTTTACACACAGTATTGGTTTCATTATCACCCCGATATTCTTTCTGCCGTCAGCTTTTACAATCATCGGACTGTTGAAACGAATATGCCGCAGGAATTGATTCTCAAAAACAGCTGGTTGGGAATTCAAAAATTCTAAATCATAACTGCCATCGTTTTGAAATGGATTAATGGTGAAATAGGACACCCCGAACGAGGTGAGGTTTTGGAAGAAATGCGTTCCCTGACTGGGTTCAATGCGGTAGTTGGATAAACCCGATTCTACTATCACCATGGCGTTGCTGATATGGGGCCACTTTACAGGAATGCCTAACCAGGGGTCGCTTGAGCCCCAACGACCGGGTCCCACCAAAATATAATGACGATCTTCCAGAGCCAGCTGCTTGTTGATTTTCTCAATATCGTACATGATCAGCTGATTCTTGGAGGCATTAAACGCTTCCGGCTTAACATACACAATATCAAATAAATCTTTAGTAATGCCATGACCTAAAACGCTGTTACTGCTAATTACCGTGTTTTCGGTCGGTATTTTGCCAATATCTTCGTTGATAACCTCCTTGCTATCAACAATTGGGCGTATTTGTAACAGGTAAAAACTGTGTTGCTTGTTTTCCGAATAATCGAGATTCACCGCAAATTCAATTTCTATTGGGCGACCCATTTCCTGAGCTGAAATCCGCAAAACTTCCTTCAGGATTTCTGCCAACGGAAAGACATTGTGTTGCAGGATATTAGCAAAGGTGATGATCTTTCGACCACCTTCGTACAGGCTATCGTAAATCATTTGTTCGCGGGGATCGAAGGTGGAGGCCAGGTAACGCAGTGTGCCATCTTTCAAAGCATCCTGCACATTAATTTTCAACAAATTGAATCCATCATCAACCTGTGGGATAAAGTGTATGTTGTTGAGGTCAAGGGCGTTGAAATGTGTTTGTGTTTCCTTTAGCGCATATTCAAGACTCGATGTCTGTAAAATATTATGCGGATATGCCGGTGAGAAGCGAAGGGTGAGTCCTCCATCCACGATGTATTTCCCCAATCCCATAGCGATATTGGCAATTCCATCTTCCGGTTTCTCGGCTCCAATTGGATAGTAATTCAGCGAACGGGCAACTCCTGAAAAGGATGGATAAAAGCGGTTTTCATACGCATTACCAACCGTTTCCTGAAGTACTATGGCCATTTTTTCCTCATCAATAACGTTTTTGGTGGCCATCATGTACATTTTACTTTGCTTAAAAAATACCGAAGCATACACTGCCTTTATGGCTTCGGTTAGCAACGAAAGTGTTTGTGTACGGCTTTCGTGGTTGTAAGGAACCATATAGGTGGAATATACACCTGCAAATGGCTGATAATGGGAGTCTTCGAGCAGGGAGGAGGAACGAACGGCAATTGGAGTACTTATTACACCCAGGAATGAAAATAAGTCGGCAATTAATGCTTTTGGAATTCGGGCGTTCAGGAAATGTGTCAGTATCTCCTCATCCGGCAAATCCGACAAGGCAATAGGGTACAGCTGATTTGATTCCATAAATTCGGTGAACAGGTCGGTACAGATAACCACCGTTTTAGGAATCATCAATTGAACATTATCGTGTTGCTGTAGTTGCTCATTGCGCTTAATCATCGAATCGATAAATGCCAGTCCGCGCCCTTTACCCCCCATCGAACCTTCGCCTATACGGGCGAAATTGGAATACTGGTCAAAGCGATCGCGCTGAAAGACAGCCACAATCCCTCTGTTTTTTATCTTTCGGTATTTCACAATTGCTCCAAAAATAACCTGACGCAATTTATTTAAATCTTCAATGCCTGGATCGTAGATGTTTGTGTTTTTGAGAAATTCGGCCAGGGGAAACATCGCTCTGGAGTAAAGCCAACGCGAAATATCATAGCGTTGCACATGGTAGAGTAAACATTCATCACTCAGCGAAAATACCACATCCTGTAAACCCCGAAGATTACGTACACGGGCCTCTACCTCACGGGTGTTGGGATTGATAAAAATAAAATCGGTAAATCCAAAGTTGAAGTTAATCGTATCTTTTAGTTCTTTCAATAAGGTTTTCGAATTTTTACTCAGGAATGTGGCTTTTATTTGTTCAGCAGCTACCTGGTTATTATTGTCCGATGACTGGATAATCAACGGAATGTATTTATTGTCAGCCCTTATTGCTTCACACAAGCGTAATCCGGCATGGCGATCGCGTTCGCCTTTGTGCATAAAACTGACATCCGAAATTACCCCAAGCATATTGTCCTTATATTTATTGTAAGTAGCCATTGCTTCCTCATACGTGCGAGCAAACAGAATTTTCGGACGACCCCGCATTCGAAGCATCTGCTCGTGTTCATTGAGGGCTTCTGTCATAAATGAAAGCGATTGCTTAAATACACATTTATAAAGATGGGGCAGGATAGAAGAGTAAAAATGGATAGAGTCTTCAACAAACAAAATTACCTGAACTCCCACTGAATTCACATCTTCTTCAACATTCATTTTGTCTTCCAACATCTTGGTGATAGCCAGTAAGATATCAGGATTTCCCAGCCAGCTGAACACATAATCGATTGCACTGAGATCTTCGTTGGCAATTCGTTTGGAGACCGACTTGGAGAAAGGGGTTAACACTACGATGGGAATTTCAGGATACAAGGCTTTCACTTCTTTTGCCCATTCAAACGGATTGATACTGTCGCCACTGGGCATTGAAATGATAACATCATATTGCCGGTCGCGCAACTGGGCAAAAGCTTCCTGTTCGCTTGAAACCAGGGTAAAACGCGGCGGATAGCGAAGGTTCAGAGAGGTGTATTCATTGAATATTTGTTCATCAATACGTCCGTCCTCCTCCAGCATAAATGAGTCGTATTTACTGGCATACAACAGGATATTGTAGATGCGGTGCTTCATTAAATCCGCAAAGGAGGTGTCTTTAAAATAGAGCTGTTTTATATTACGGTACATGGTATTCATTTAGGGAAATATTTCGTATGGTTTGTATTAAATATCAAAAAAAACATCTATATTTGTCATAAAATAAAATGATAGCATTTTAAGGGGTATGATAAGTGATTGGAGTTGCAAACAGAAGATTTGATGGGTTGGTAAGTGTTTTTTGCTTACATATTGGTAGAATCTGTTGTGATTTCATTCGTTTATCAGATTTATTTTTTTAAACTGACTACAAAACTAACATTCTACTATCAAAATACCATATTTTTAAAACTAATATTTATGAATATTGAAAAAATCATGCAGGGGCTGGAGGCCAAGCATCCGGGTGAGCAGGAGTATCTACAGGCTGTGAGAGAAGTGTTGAGCACCATAACCGAGGTGTACGACGAACATCCGGAATTTGAAAAAATGAAGATTGCCGAGCGTTTAGTAGAGCCTGATCGTATTTTTACATTCAAAGTGCCCTGGGTCGATGATAAAGGTGAAGTACAGGTTAATCTTGGATACCGTGTTCAATTTAACAATGCTATTGGTCCGTATAAAGGTGGAATTCGTTTTCACTCTTCAGTAACCTTATCAATTCTGAAGTTTCTTGGATTTGAACAGATTTTTAAGAATGCATTGACAACACTACCAATGGGTGGAGCTAAAGGTGGTTCTGATTTCAATCCCCGCGGTAAATCGGATGCCGAGGTAATGCGATTCTGTCAGGCGTTTATGGTTGAATTATGGCGCCAT
>JANJXE010000022.1 GCA_024709185.1 Paludibacter sp. | reverse complement strand
GTGTTCAGCAACTTTTCGCACGTAATTCCCGCAATATTTGTTCGTGTTTTGGCCCCGGCCATTTTTCGCGAATCCGAATTTTTACTTCCTCTCATTATTAAAGTCACCGATACCTACCTCATTATTGTAGGTACCATGATACTGGTTTCCTTTCTGAAAATTGTCGAATTGTCGCTGGCATCCCGTCCATCTTTTAAGGAGAAACCGCTGACCAGTTATTTTCAGCTGATACGCATCATTTTGTATATTGCTACAGCCATTCTCATCCTATCAGTTTTAGTGGGAAAATCACCGGTGTATTTTCTGAGCGCTTTTGGTGCGATGACTGCCATCCTGCTGTTGGTATTTAAGGATACTATTTTGGGCTTTGTAGCCAGCGTACAGATTTCATCGAGCGATATTGTAAGGGTGGGCGACTGGATAGAAATGCCTAAATTTAATGCGGATGGTGATGTTATTGCCATTAATCTGCATACGGTTAAGGTTCAAAACTGGGACAAAACCATAACCACTATTCCTACCTATTATTTTATCACCGACAGCTTTAAAAACTGGCGTGGCATGGTGGAAAGTGGAGGACGACGTATCAAACGTTCTATCTATATTAATGCGCAGTCCATTCGTTTTGTAGATCCCGAAACGCGCGAAAACTATAAAAAATATTTTTTGGTGAAAGACTACCTGACTCGCCGTCAACAAGAAATAGAAGCTTATAATGCTGAAAACGACGTGGATACTTCGGTGCTGATTAATGGAAGGCGAATGACCAATCTTGGGGTGTTTCGTAAGTATGTGGAATCCTACCTGAAGAGTCATCCCAAAATCCGGCCCGACATGACCATTATTGTGCGCCAGCTGGCCATTGAAGATCGCGGTGTGCCTCTGGAAATCTACTGTTTCACCAACACCACAGCCTGGGTCGAATACGAATCGATACAAGCCGACATCTTCGACCACCTGCTCTCAGCGGTTTCTTTTTTTGGACTGGATATTTTCCAGCAACCTTCGGGAAAAGACCTGAATCGAATGATAAATGATAAATGATAAATGGGTGAGTTTAAGAGACGATTCACATGTGACTTAGCATTTAAAAAGTCGAATTAATTGTGAAAATACTCTTAAACTCACCCATTAATCATGAATAATTAAACATTAATCATTAAAAAGTGACCCCGGCGGGATTCTAACCCACGACCTTCAGAACCGGAATCTGACGTTCTATACAGCTGAACTACGGAGCCTTGTAAAGCGGTGCAAAGATAGTCTTTTTTTCGGAATTTCAAGGTGGATATGAACGTTTTTTTTAACTTTCGGGATATAAGGAAAGTATTTCGATAGTGATTATTTGCTCGTCATTATCTCCAGTATCATCCGGTCGGTTTCCAACATGCCAAAGCGACCAATCTTGGTGAGGTTGGCAATGGTTTTGTCCACCTCGTCATCGGCTATACCTTCCACAGCAGTAACTACCTTATTATCTATTGCCATCATTGCCGATAACATAGCTGTAGAAACACCATTCGAAACCTTCAGGGTACAACTCGGCTTGGCTCCATCGCATATCATACCAGTGATGTTGCCAATCATGTTTTTAATGGCGTATCCTATTTGTTCACGGCTGCCTCCCATCAGGTAGGTGATGCCACAACTCGAACCGGTAGCGGCCACCACGGCACCACAAAGCCCCGAAAGCCTTCCCAGACTTTGCTTTATATAGATAGTCATCAGGTGACTCAGAGTTAACGCGCGAATCAGATCTTCTTCACTTTTACCAGTCTCCTCTGCAAATACCGAAACAGGAAGTGTAGCTGTAATTCCCTGATTACCACTTCCCGAATTACTCATAACAGGTATCATGGCACCGGCCATACGGGCATCGCAGGCTGCTGCCGTATACGAAAGCATGTGCGTATAAACGTTGTTACCCATCAATCCGCTCGATAAGGTTTGTGCAACCCCATGACCATAAGTGCCTTTCAATGATTCAGCTGCAGCGGCCTTATTGATTTCTACAGTTTTGAGTATAAAACGTAAGTCGTCGATGGGAGTCGTACATGCAAAATCGCAGACTATATCGAAGGATAATTCCGGTTCATTCGTATCAGCAGAACAACTTGAAGTGTTTGTCCGGGGGGATGTCTGTATGTTTGTTCCGGAAATGTGGCTGGCAGGATGAGCCAATTTGGTGCTGTCAAATAATAGCTCTTCATTCTTTTCCCAGAGTACAAATCGGGTATGTTCACCACTGATTATAGCCCTGGCTGTATGCTCACCTGCCTGACCGGTAACTTCAATATAGAGTTTCTCAGAGCAATCTTCTTTTAAGCTGACTTTCAGCTTTTTATCCAGAATAAAGCGTTTCCCCATTTCCAACAGATCCGGGTTGCTGTCTTTTAACACTTCCAGACCATACTCCGATTTACCTGCAATAGCGCCCATGGCTATAGCAATAGGTAATCCGTACATACCCGTGCCGGGAATCCCCACACCCATTGCATTCTTCAAGACATTTGCACTCAGCTGAACATCAATAAAATCGGGCACCATGCCCAGCAATTCCTTCACTTTAGCAACTGCAAGTGCAACCGAGATGGGTTCGGTACATCCGATAGCAGGAATAACTTCCCGTTCCATCAAGCTGATAATTTTACTACGTAACCCGATGTCCATAATATTAGTGTTTAAATTTTCTTCCCTGCCAGGTATCCCGCTCTTCCAGTCTCTTTTCAACCAGATTTACAAACTCAAAATTTTTCAATCCCCAATCCGGTGAAATTAAGAACGAACGGGGCGATTGCGAAACGAAGCGCTCGATGGCAATGGCCGGATTTAGTCGTTCGAGAAAATCGACCACCAAATCAGTGTACTCATCTGCTGTGAAAAAGGTGAAACGCTCGGGATACTCACGGGCTTCCTTTGCCATTAGAGTTCCCCTCACCAATTGAAGTTGATGCAACTTCAGTGCATTTAGCGGTAACTCGCTCAGTCGGTCGGCATGCCCCAGAATGGTATCGCGGTCCTCGCCGGGAAGTCCTAAAATCATGTGAGCACCAACGGGTAATTCCATGGAGGCTGTCAGGTGAATTGCGTCCACAGCGCATTGGTAGTCGTGGCCACGGTTTATGCGCTCCAGCGTTTCATCAGAAGTAGATTCAATTCCGTATTCAATCATCACATACCGTTCGCGTGCAAGGCTGGCAAAGTAGGAGAGGATACGTTCATCCACACAATCGGGACGTGTACCTACAACGATGCCTTTTACCCGGGGATGCCGGATGGCTTCACCATACACCGACTCCAGTTTCTCAAGGCTGTCGTAGGTGTTGGTATAAGATTGAAAATAAGCCACATAGGCCTGATCAGCGTATTTTTCTTTTTTGTTGAAAAACGATATTCCCTCATCTATTTGCTGAGTGATGGACTTTACAGGCAGGCAATAGCCCGGAACAAATGTCTGATTATTGCAATAGGTACATCCTCCGCGTCCCTTACTGCCGTCGCGATTGGGACAGGTAAATCCTGCATTGATGGAAATTTTCTGAACACGGCAGTCGAACTGCGAGCGCAATATTGTTGTGTAACTGGTGTAACGTGTCATAATAACTGGTTAATCGGGAGGAATTATTCCATCCCGCTGTTGGTGACGGTGCGAATACCAATAAGTTTATCGTAGCGTTCGCCCCAGGGTCGGTGATACACATAGATAGTATATTCGTTGCGGGTTTGCCAGTATGAACCCTCTGTTCGCATAACGCTGGCCACATTTTGTCCTTTGGGGACAAATCGGTACTGGTAATTGTATCCACCCTGCTTTAGCAGAATCGTTTGTTCGTAGCGTTTGCGCTGGTTGTTGTAGTTCATCCTGTTGTTTTGGTCCATCAGGTTGTAGACCATTTCCCCACCCAGGTAGAGCATGCCATCGAAAAAAGGGTGAGGTGCATCCAGACTGAAATGTACGGGCAGGTAATCGGCTTCGGTGTCGACATCGTTAAAAGCTTCCTGATGGTGAATCAGAAAACGGCCATTCACATCAAAATCGAATTCATACTTCCCGCGACGCACTTTATCGGTTGTAAGCCATGCCTCAAATTGTTTGTTTTTCAGAGTCACTTCCTCCACACCCCGCCCGGCAGCATAAACCGACGAGATGTCGAACGAACGGAACTCACTTCCACCTTCAAAAATCAGTGCTTTATTGTTGGTGAAACTAAGTTTAGAACTTGTAAGCGAAGTGGGGCTAAGGTTGGTCACTTCAGTGTCGAAACGGTTGTTCTGGCGCACGGTAACCTTGATTTCATTCATGGGTTCCCGCACATAATAACCACTCAGGTTGACCACGAAGTCGAGTTGCTGGTAACGGCCATTAATTTCAGTATCTGTATTGGGTCGTACCATAGCTTCGATGCCCGCTTTGGGTTCGTACACCGAAAAACAGGCTTGTGCTACCGGTTTATCCTGTTGATTATCCTGATAGATTTGGACCACATAATTTCCGGATACCCGAAATCGCAACTCCTCGTTGGGAAGTTGAAAATGGTAATGGGTATATAAGTAAGATGTGTTAACCGACCTTTCCGACTGTGAAATATCGGCATGCGTAAAACCTTCGAGGAATTCGGTAGTTGCTAGTTCGGATTGTGTCCAGTCGGCGTTGCAGTGGATTAATTTGTAGCTGAAAGCCCTGGTTTCGTGCGACATCTCATCGAAACGAATTTCGAGCATTTCATGGCTATTAAGCGCTATATGCGGGAGTGAATATTTTTCACCAGCAATTCCGACTGTAAATGTTTTTATGTTAGGGGCAAAAACCTTTGTACGATAAACACCCGGATAGCCCCATTGAACCATCGTAAAAACAAAAATAAAAATCAGTCCTTTTAACTTCATACTTTCTCCCGCATTATCACGTTGCAAATGTAAATAAAATTCTTTACTCAATATGCGGAAAAATTTCATTATTTATAGTGATTATAATCTGAAAAAGTTGTATTTTTGTGGCGTTTTTTTGAGAGATTGTATTATTTCGCAGTAATATTTTAAATATCAAACACTTATTACTATAGTATGGCAAACCTGATAACGACAAAACGTGGTTTGGATATTCCTGTAAATGGTAAAGCAGTGGAAAGTATCGGTTCGGCCGTGCTAACACGCGATTTTGCTATGATACCGGATTGCTACCACGGAATTACACCAAAGTTAATGGTGAAAGAGGGTGATGTAGTGAAGGCAGGTTCTCCGGTGTTTTTCGACAAGCAGTTCCCCGATACAAAGTTTGTATCGCCCGTAAGTGGAGTCGTTAAGTCAAAAAACAGAGGTGAACGTCGTAAAATCATCAGTATTCTCATCGAAAGCGATGGTAAAATGGAATACGCTGATTTTGAAAAACCTTCTCTGGCTGGAAGTACACGTGAACAACTGGTACTTCAACTGCAGCAGGCTGGATTATGGGTGTATATCAAACAACGTCCCTACGATGTGATTGCAGCCCCGACCAGTACTCCGAAAGCAGTTTTCGTTTCTTCCTTTGATACCGCTCCACTGGCACCCAACAATGATTTTGTATTGGGAAGTCAGATGGCCGATTTTCAGATGGGTATCGATGTGCTGGCCAAGTTGGCACCGGTTCATCTGGGTGTTCGTGCCGGAAAGAAATCACCCTTCCATGCAGTGAGAAACGCTGCCATTACCGAGTATGCAGGTCCACATCCTGTTGGAAATGTGGGTGTTCAGATTAATCACATTAGTCCGGTCAATAAAGGAGAAGTTGTGTTCACCGTGAATGCTCAGGATGTGGTATTTATTGGTCGTTTTTTCAACAAAGGAGTTGTTGATCTGACCCGAACCGTAGCACTAACCGGCCCGAGTGCAAAAGCACCCCAGTATTTTAAACTACTCCCGGGCGTAAAACTGGAAGAATTGCTGAAGGACAAAATCAAAGGCAACTCAACCCATCGGATTATCAGTGGTAACATACTTACAGGAGAAAAAATTGCAGGTAACGGTTACATTGATCCCTATTCGACTCAGATTACGATCATGGAGGAAGGCAATGAAACACACGAGTTGCTTGGATGGGGAATGCCCCGCATTCGTCGTTTCAGCATGAGTCGCGCTTACCTTGCACCACTTCTCGAAAGTAAATTAGTCAGCAAACTCTTTGGACACATCCGTTATCAGTGGGATGCCCGCCTGATGGGTGGTCGTCGTGCCATTATTATGTCGGGCGAGTACGACAAGGTGCTTCCGATGGACATCTATCCTGAGTATCTGTTTAAGGCAATGATTACCAAAGACATTGATAAAATGGAAGCTTTGGGAGCGTATGAAATAGCTCCTGAGGATGTAGCTTTGTGCGAATTTGTGTGTACTTCAAAATTACCACTTCAACAAATCGTGCGTGAATCGCTTGATTTAATGAAAAAAGAACTGGAATAATATGAGTAATAAATTAAGAAAATATGTAGATCAACTGAAGCCGCACTTTTCGAAAGGCGGTAAGTTTGAAAAACTGCATTCAGTTTTCGATGGCTTTGAGACATTTCTCTTTACGCCAAATATAACTTCGAAACGTGGCACACACATTCACGATGCCATCGATTCAAAGCGTACGATGATAGTGGTGGTTCTGGCCATGGTGCCTGCCCTTCTTTTCGGCATGTATAATATTGGTTATCAGCATTACCTGGCCATTGGTCAGGAAGTTGGTTTCTGGGATATGTTCCTGTTTGGTGCACTTGCCATTATCCCAACGATTATCGTATCGTATGGGGTTGGGCTGGGTATCGAATTCGTTATCGCACAAATCAAGGGTCATGAAGTTCAGGAAGGATTTCTTGTTTCCGGGATGCTGATTCCGCTCATTGTACCTGTTGATACTCCGCTGTGGATGGTAGCTGTTGCTACTGCATTTGCAGTTGTATTTGCCAAAGAAGTGTTTGGCGGAACAGGTATGAATATCTTTAACGTGGCGTTGGTGGCCCGCGCTTTTCTTTTCTTTGCCTATCCAACCTTCATGTCGGGCGACAAGGTGTGGGTACGCACCGGTACTACCTTTGGCTTAGGTGAAGGTACACCGGTTGATTCTTTCTCCGGTGCTACGGTGCTTGGTGAAGTAGCTACTGCTCCTGGTGCCACTGCATCGCTTACGGATACGCTGGGCAATCCGATAAGTTTTATCGATGGATTCCTGGGGTTAATACCAGGTTCTATGGGCGAAACATCAACCCTGGCCATTCTGCTGGGTGCCGGACTACTGTTGCTTACGGGCGTTGCAAGCTGGAAAGTGATCTTCTCTGTATTTGGAGGTGGAGCAATTATGGCTTACGTTTTCAATATCATCGGTCCGGATACTGCCTATGCTAACCTGGAATGGTACAATCACCTGGTATTCGGAGGTTTTGCCTTCGGTGCTGTATTTATGGCTACCGATCCAGTAACATCCGCCCGTACCGAAACCGGCAAGTGGATTTATGGGTTCATGATTGGTGCATTTACCATCATCATTCGTGTACTGAACCCCGGTTATCCAGAAGGAATGATGCTTGCGATTCTGTTCATGAATATCTTTGCTCCGCTGATCGACTACTATGTAGTGGATGCCAATATCAAAAAGCGTCTCAAACGGGCACAAATCAAGGCTTAAAAAGGAGAAAACAGTATGAATACAAATAATAACAGTTATACCTTATTATACGCTACGGTGATGGTAGTTATCGTGGCGCTGGTGCTGGCCCTCGTATCGGGATCGCTGAAGGACATTCAGAATACCAATGTTGAGTTGGATAAAATGAAGCAAATATTGAGCTCGCTCAATATTGATACAGAAGGTCAGGACGCAAAAGCACTGTGGACGAAGTATATCACAGAAGAGCAGGTGGTGAATTCAAATGCCGAAGTAATAGCCTCTCCAGCAGTAAAAGCGTTCGACATCGTGCTTAAGAAAGAACTGGCAAAGCCGCTGGAAAAACGCGAATTGCCACTTTTTGTAGCTAATGTGGATGGATCGAAGAAATATATTATCTCGTTGTTTGGAGCAGGACTCTGGGGACCTATCTGGGGTTACATTGCACTAAACGAAGATATGAATACGATTTACGGTACCTATTTTTCGCACTCCAGCGAAACACCTGGTCTGGGAGCTGAAATTGCATTAAAAGATTTTCAGGAAAAATTCATCGGAAAATCGATTCTTAATGACCAGCGTGAATTTATGTCTATCGCCATTGTAAAACCCGGTCAGACCGCTGAAGGCCTGGATTATGTGGATGGCATTTCGGGCGGTACCATTACCAGTAAAGGAGTTGAGAAAATGCTGCAGGATTGTCTGGGACAATATGCTGCTTATTTTAAACAATCAACAGTGGGAGGAACAGTACAATGAGTAAAATATTTTCTGAGAAAACGAAAGAGGTCTTTTTAGGACCATTAAGCAAAAATAATCCTATTGCCGTTCAGGTGTTAGGAATCTGTTCGGCGCTAGCGGTAACAGCCAAACTGGAGCCTGCCATTGTAATGGGCTTGTCGGTAACAATAATTCTTGGTTTTTCCAATGTGATTATATCACTGTTGCGTAATACAATCCCGAACCGAATCCGGATTATCGTTCAGCTGGTAGTAGTAGCAGCGTTGGTAACCGTAGTAAGTGAGATCCTGAAAGCCTTTGCCTACGATGTTAGTGTTCAGCTTTCGGTGTATATTGGATTGATTATTACCAACTGTATTCTGATGGGACGTCTCGAGGCATTTGCAATGGGTAATCGTCCCTGGGAGTCGTTTGTGGATGGTATTTGTAATTGGTTGGGTTATGCATTGATTATTTTTGTAAAAGCCTTTTTCCGCGAGTTAATGGGATCAGGAAGCCAGTTTTGAATCAATATTATTACGCAATCGTTATAAGATTCATGATATGTAAAA
>JANJXE010000459.1 GCA_024709185.1 Paludibacter sp. | reverse complement strand
CCAATACCGATCCCGATGCAGGCGGAACTCCCATCATTATTCAGGATATTGTGGCCAATATGGATTACATTATCGACCGGTTCAAAGGGTTTGATTTGAAAACTCCCTGGTTTAAGTTTACCGTGTATGTGGCCGATTATGGCGATAGTTTTTATGGAAAAATAACCTCAATGGGGAAGTTGCTGCCCATCAGCTATTATTTCAAATTTAATTTAAAGTTGGGTTCAGGTAAAGACGAAGAGCACATGCGATCGACCCTCGCGCATGAATACATGCATTTCACACAGGACTATTACATGACAACAGAACTGGATAATTTGTTTTTCACTGAAGTGCATGCTCCACTTGCCGACCGGATGGTATGGCCCGATGCTAAAGATCTTGCTAATCCTGAAAATGAGCTGTTGTTGAAGACCAGTTTGCGAACCCTTGCGGGTTCATTCTGGGATGTTGATTTTGGAGAATACAGCATTTTTGATTTGCTCTCCGAATCGTGGGATCATGATGCCGCCCTTCCATTTTTCGAAAAAGTCTCGATGTATCCTTTTACTCTGGCAGCAAATGTATCGGGTTCCTTTCTCCACTACATGCGCTCGTACCGCACCGGAAGCAGGCTTAATGTTGCGCAGCTTCTTATCGACCACGGGTGGTTCAATAGTTCTTCCTATGGAACCTGGCGGGGGTATCTGAATAATTACACTACCACTTATTTTCAAAAGACGATTGGGGATGAATTCGACGACTATGTCCGTTTTATACTGGGGGGAAGCGAGAGTAAATTCACAGCGCTTAATGTGAACAATGATGACATTTACAGCGAAGTGCGTTTAAATGCCGAAATATCGGGTGGTAATGGTAGTTTTACTAAACTGATCAACTACGATTTTAAACAGGATGAAGCGACCGAAATAACAGACATGGCATTCAGTGTCGATTATTTATCGGCAAAAATGGTGATGCTTCGCAATTTATCGGCCACCAAACATGTGATTATCAACTACCGTCCTGATTATAAAATGGAAGCAGAATATAAGGTTTACCATGGAAGATATGATTTAAAAGAGAAAAAAGTAATTTTTACCGATATCAGTACCGATAAAGTGTATGATTTTTTGTTAAATCCCAAAAATACAAAGCCCGAATTTAAGTATCAAGATACCCAGTTTCTGCTATTTGTGAATAAAAAATGTCCGGGTGTGCTTGATTTTAGCAGTACCTTTAATCCTAAAATTGAGATCTCGGCATATCCGTTTAATGTGCGCGATTTAGTGTATGCTGATGTAAGTCAGCAGCCTGTGCACACTTACAGCAACGGAAGTAAGGGGCAGTTCTATATTACAGGAAGGATGAATGTTGCTTTTACGGGAGCCAATCAGACTGTCGCGTATAACGATTACAAGGTGCAACTATCCGGAGAATCACAAATAAAGGTAATCAATTCGTTTACAGAAACGCTGCGAATCAAAAACGGTGCCGACCTTCCTCCCTCTATCCAGATTCAGGAAAAAGAACAGGAGCTGTTTTTTGATCTTCTGAAAGGGGATGTGTTGATTCAACAAACCACGAAAGAAACGAACAAATGGGGTGTTTATTTTGATAACAAAGCGCTGGCTGAAATTCCTGAAGTAGTTTGGAGCGTTGTTGAAAGCACTAAAACAATTCGTCTGAAGGATGTACTGCTGTTAAAACCGGTGACTATAAGCGGGGGTGTGGGCGATGTGTTGGAATTTAAAACCACTACTACTGAAGAAACAAAAAAATATTTAGTGAGTTTGTCGGAGACGGTTGAGCAAACCAACTATAGTAAGGGAGTGGTGAGCGGTACCAACAGTTATCATTACGTGAGTACCGACTTCAGCGGGCCGCCTGTTCCCATTACGATTTGGTTCAGGTATAAATAATCTTCCTCTTCGGCCAGGTAGAGGGCTGTGGAAAGTACTTCGCCCAATGCGGGATCGGTGGTGCGTGCCGAAACCGGAGCGCTGCGTTGCGTTGCTTCGTGGGTGGATGGATTGAGCACCGGCCAGGGTCTGTCGGGGCGGTTACCGGAAGTGGAAAGGCATTCGTTAAGGAGAAGAAAGTCGTTGGTTTCGTACGCTTCGCCGGAAGTTCCAGGTTCTTTTGATGCCTTCGTTTCGCCGAATGAAGCAGGTGTATTAAGTAATGTCGTTTTGTCTGTAGAAGCCGGTACGGGAAGACTGATTTTCCAGCCTTCGCCGTGAGGATGATTACCCAGGGCCAATATTGAACTGTTGCCCATGTTGACGAGGGCGTTGCTGATGCCTTCCTGTTCAAGCATGTTGCGAATGGCTCTCAATACATACCCTTTTATATATCCCGAAAGGTCGAGCTGCACATCGGGATGCAGAAAACGGATGGTGCGATTTAGAGGGTCGGTCGTAATGTTGTGGATGCCTTGCTTAAATCCATTGAATGAATTGATGGTGATGTCGAAGTAGCCCAGGGTGAGGGGTGTATAAGTCATGCATTCGGTGAGCAGGGCGAAAAGTTCTTCTGATACAGTTACCGGTTGTTCGAAAGCCATCCTGTTGATGCGGCTGAGCTCGCTGTCGGGGTCGAAGCGGTTGGCAAAAGTTTCCACGCGTTTTACTTCTTGTTGGATATTCGCCACGATGGTGGGCAGGAAGACGGAATGGCTCAAATCAGATGGGCTGTCGTTGCTACGCTCCTGTTTGTTGTGGTTATCGTTGGTCCACAGCGCAATATCCACCCGGGTGTGCATGGCTGCAAACCAGGCATACACCAGCGTATTGCCCTGGCCGAAGGATTTCTGAACGTATTCCATGCAATCTGAGTTTTAGCGGTGAAGGGGCGGTAGGGTTATGCCGTCTTTCGTCAGTATGTGCCCCTGGAAATCAGCCAGATTATTTCTTAATCAACTTCTTAATCCCTCTGAAAATTATTCGCATCAGCGCCCATGCCACATACAGAAACATACTGAACAGCAGCACATAGTGCAGAGAGCTGTACAATTCGGTGGCAGGTGATTGATACTTTATAATTGCATATACATTGCTGATAAAGGCAATCAGCAGGCAAATCAGGAAAGTGCGAAGTTCCCGTTTTTGTTGTTTCGGAGTGATGCGTATTTCTTTCATGTAAAAAATGATTACAGACTTTCGGGAGCCTTATGGTTGAGGTAATCGAGTTTAAATTCATCCGGAAACACCAGGCTACGTTCTTCCACCATGGCCTGATGGCCGAGCAGACAAAGCTGGGTGGCGTAGTAGCCTTCCTCCGCTATGAGTGGCGGTTGCTTGCGGGTGATTACCGCTTCGGCAAAGGCCTCGAGCATCAGCGAAGTGCCATCGCCTTCGGGTTTGCGGTCGAGCAGGTAATAACCCTCGTTCACATTGGCAGTTTCGGGTACCCAACTGGTTCCGGCAAAAGGCATCGACCCGAAAAGGGCATTCTCCACATCGTTGAGCATTTGCAGGAAAGCCGGAGCAGGTGGTATCTCTTCGTAGTAATATTTGCTTTTCTCCGGTTCTATCGTTCCTTTGTTACACAGTATCTGTTCTTCGAGACCGTAAAATTTATTCGAAAGCACCGAGTCGAAGTTGAGCTTCACGCCATTGTCGAACTGGTAGATGCAGCTCACATTGTCGTACACCTCGCGTTTTTCCTTCCAGAAGGTAATAGCACCATGTCCCATCACCTTGTCGGGGATTTCGCGCATGGCCCAGGTGCCTATTTGCAGCTGATGGCAGGCCAGCTCGGTCATGATGCCCTTGGAATAAGCACTGTAGAGCCGCCAGTTGATTTGCTCGTCGGTAGCCGTATCGGGCACAGGTCGGCGCCAGTCGTTGTTGCGGTGCCAGAATGCTCTTATGCCACTTACCACTCCGAATTCTCCGGAATGCACCATTTCGATAGCGTGGATATAGCGTGGGTCGAAGAGCCGTTGCTGTCCCACAAAGAACACCTTGCCCGATTGCTGGTAGCGTTGGTAAATGGCATGTGTTTCCTCCAGGGAATAGGCGATGGCTTTTTCGCAGAATACATGTTTGCCTGCATCGAAAGCATCCAGGGCCATGCGGTGGTGAAGGTACAGGGGAGTGGTAATCACTACGGCATCCACCGCTTTATCGTCGAGTAGCTTTCGGTAGTCGGTATAGGCTGTTGCTGCAGGAGCGATGGCCAGCGCGGCATCGATAGAAGGTTGAAACACATCGCAAACGGCTACGATTTCGACCTTTGGGTTCGCCGCGAGGAAGCCCATAAGGTGTTGTCCGCGCGAACCCGGACCAATAATTCCGATGCGGGCTTTTTCACCCCTGGTGTGTTGTTGCTCCGAAAAAGCTGAAAACCAGGGACTCGTTGCCAGCAACACGCCCCCGGTAATCATTCCTGCATTTTTAATAAATTGTCGTCTGTTGAGTGTATTCATCCAAAAAAAAAAGATTGGTATCGATAGTGGGTACTTTAATAGCCAACAAAAATAGTGGAATTTTATTGTTTTTCGGATTGAAACTTTTAATCAGAAAGTTTTTTATTAAATGTTAATAATTTCAAGTGCTTATAGGGTCAGCTTCATACTCTTATCTCCGGCCCTGATAATAAAAATACCCTTTAAATCGCCAATTCGTTTTTGTGTATCCGATGCTGCAATTTGCTTCACTAAACTACCCGAAGGCGAGTAAATATTGATGTTTTTATCTGCAACTGAGGGGTCTGTGAGCTGCAAACATCCATCGATTACATAGGCCCATGCAGTTTTATGTTGCAACGATGATAGCCCGCTTTGTACATTTTGAAGTACCAAAAGAGGTTGAAAACCACTGGTATTTTCTTTCGAATGGAAGAAAATCGGGTCGTTGAAAGTAGTTCCTGTAACCGACATCTGACGGATATGCAGGTTAATGATGTTTCGTCCGGCTGCTTTTTCGGAGTTCACCCAGTTTGTTATATCCCATTCGTGGTATTTCGTTACAAAATCGCCTTCAAAGTTCAACTGTGCAATGCTGTCGGATGCAAAATTGGTACCCGGACGTAAAGCTCCGTTGATGGTCGATTCGGTCCAGTTGTAATTGGTATAGGTTGAAGCGATTTTTAGGATGCGAACCGGACAAACTACTCCATCGTCGGTACCATAGAGATTCAACACCACCTTGTCGTAAGGTGGCGTGAGGGTAGAAGCTGAAATATCGAACTTTATGGCCACATCGGTTCTGAATTCTCCTGATGTACTGAACCGGGTACGTAGAAGTCCATCACTGCCGAAATTGTCGGTTTTGGAGCTGTGAAAGTAGAAGTAGGAATCGTCGGTTGGTCCCGTTGAGAAAGTCTGTGAACTGGCTTCCTGTACTCCAAGAATCAAAATAGCAAAAAATAAAGTTTTGATGTTCATGATGATATAATTTTAAGGTGAAATATTAATATTTAAATTCCAGTTGTAAACCCTGTGAACTGTCGGTGCCCACCCAGGTTCTGAATAGTCCTTTTTCGATTGTTTTTACCAGATCGCGTCCATAAAACGACAAATCGTCGGTGATAAGCGTAAATACTACTTCTTTTTGTTCACCGGGTTTGAGCTGTACGCGTTCGAAGCGTTTAAGTTCTTTTACCGGACGTGCTACCGATGCGACCACATCCTGCACGTAGAGCTGCACGACTTCGGTGCCGGTATAGTTGCCGGTATTCCGGAGCTTTACGCTAAAGCTGATTTCGCCTGAGCTGTGGAGCTCATTTCTTGTAATTTTGAAATCGGAGTATTCGAACCGGGTATATGATAGTCCATAACCAAAGGGGAATAAGGGACGAAAGCCATAATCGAGATAGAAAGAAGTGTTGCCCAGCGATGTTTGCTTCGCCTCGCGGGGTATTTCGTACAACGAAGGTAGCTTTTCGGGAGCCGGCCGTCCGGTGTTATTATGATTGTAGTGTACCGGAATCTGCCCTGTGTGTCGTGGAAAGCTTACCGGTAATTTTCCGGATGGATTTACATCTCCCAAAAGAATGCGTGCAATGGCGGGTCCCCCCATTGTACCGGGATGAAAACCATAGAGCACCGCGCCGGCTTGTTCGATTTCTTTTTCGATAGTGAGTGGCCTACCGGCCATTACCACCAACACAAGGGGTTTGCCTGTTTTACTGATTTCAGCAACCAGTTCCGATTGTAGTCCCACCAGGTTTAGATCGGCCATGCTGTGAGCTTCTCCACTAAGAATGGATTCTTCACCCAGGAAAAGAAGTACAATATCACTTTTTTGGGCTGTCTCTACCGCTTTCTTCAGGCCCTTTCGGCTCAAATCCCGCGTATATTCCAGTCCGGGTTCATACAGAATGCGAAGCTTTCGGCCGGTATATTCACGCAACGCCCGGAGCGGGGTGATGGTTTTATCTTTTTCGCCGTCGAAAACCCAGGTACCCAGCTGGTCGTGGGGTGCATCGGCCATAGGGCCAATGACAGCCAGGGTATTCCATTCCGGCTTTAGGGGAAGCAGGTTGTTGTTTTTCAGAAGTACAAACGATTCTTCGGCGGCCTGACGGGCACTTTCGAGGTGGCTGGCGGCATACAGCAGCGATGGATTGGCTTCGTTATACGGTTTTTCGAACAGTCCGAGCTGTTGTTTCATGCGCAGTACACGCAGTACGGCATCGTCGAGCAGAGTCATCAGACTGCTATCGGCGGCTATCAACTGTTGCAGCTCGTTGGTATAGGCCGAGCTCATCATGTCGATGTCGATGCCTGCCTGCAGTGCTTTGAGTGCGGCTTCGGTGCGGTTGGTTGCAAAACCGTGTTTTATCATTTCGTTGATGGCATTCCAGTCCGATACCACCACTCCGGGGAATTGCCACTTGTTTTTCAGGACATTTCTAAGCAATTCTGTGTCGCCGGTAAGCGGAATGCCGTCGTTGTCGTTGAATGAAGCCATAAAACTGGCAGCACCTGCCTGGTTGGCTGCACGAAAAGGTGCCAGGTACACGTTGTGCATCAGCACCGGAGGTATGTTGGTAGAGTTATAATCTCTTCCGCCTTCTGCTGCTCCATATCCCACAAAATGCTTGGCACAGGCCGCAATCGAGTATTTATCGGCGAGACTCTTTCCCTGAAAGCCTTCGATCATGGCCGCACCCAGTACAGAGCTTAGGTAAGGGTCTTCGCCAAGGCTTTCCGCAATTCGCCCCCAGCGGGCATCCTTCGAAATATCGAGCATGGGCGCAAAAGTCCAGCGAATACCTTCCGAATAGGCCTCGGTAGCTGCAATGCGGGCACCTTCACGCACGATGCCGGGGTTGAAGGTGGCAGCCTGACCCAGCGGGATTGGAAAAATGGTTTTGTAACCGTGAATGACATCCCGTCCATACAACAGAGGGATCTTCAGTCTGCTTTCTTTTTCAGCAAGCTCTTGAACCTGGTTCATGTAACGGGGTTCTATATTGATAACAGAACCAACTTTGCCTGCCCTGATGGCTTTTTTAGTTTCTTCGCCGATATCGCCTCTCAGGCTTAGCTGATGGAGCTGTCCGATTTTTTCTTCAAGGGTCATTTGTTGAAGTAACTGCAGGCAAAAATCACTGTTGCCGGATGAGTTGGCATTTGCCTGGCTCCCGCTTACAGGAATGAATTCAGAACATATAATCGAAATAACCAGTAGTATACTAAGTGTTCTCATTTTAATTTTAAAGTTTCATAAATAAAACTGTCCCTGTCTTCTCGTCCTGCTCTACCTGCAGGATATATGCTCCTGTAGCCAGTGAACCCACTTCCACTGAATAGGGAGAGATTCCTTCCTGTTTGCTTTCGTGCACTGTTTTACCCTGAATGCTCAGCACACGAATTGTGATGGGTGTGGAAGCGTGTTGTGTATAATCGAAAAGCAGGGTGTCGGTTACCGGATTTCCTTTTATGATAATGCCTGATGTTTCCTGGTCGATAGTGTGTGCCGATGATGTGGGATTGTATTCGAAAGCTCCCAGGTCGGGAATGCCATTGATGGGTACCTGATTACCTGCGAAATCGACTGTTGCGGCACCTGTGATGCTGGTACCGTAATCGATACAAGGAGAGCCTGACCGCAGCATGAATTTCTTCATTTCGTTCAATCCTTCGCCTGCTGTTGTTACATCCTGCGCAAACAGTGGGTCGGCACGCAGGGCTTTAGCATCGTTGGGGTAGCTTCCGATATTGGTGCCGTGAATGAGGTTGTGCGAAAATACTGTTCCGGGGCTCGAACTGGTGCTTAAATCCTGTACACCTCTCTTTTTGCTGTTCAGGTAATAGTAAATATTGTTGCTGTAGCGGGTGTTCGATGGCCATCCTCCCCAGTTTTTATGATAATGCATACGGAAATTGCCGTACTCGTCGTAGGGCTGTGTTGGCTCTTTGGTGTTGTCGTCGTTGTAGCTGGTGTTGTTGTAAATGCGGCAATTGGTTACCATTCCTGACAGCCGGATGCCATGGTGCCCGTTGTTGTAGAAGATATTGTGCCTCACCAGTGTTCCTTCATTGAATCCTCCGTAGGAAGACGGACCTCCGGTAATAAGAATTCCTCCGTACTCGTTGTTGTGCGAATAGTTGTACTGGATGATGGTGTGTTTCGATTTGTAGTCGCTGTCGAAACCTCCTGCATCGTGATCGCCGGTTTGGTAAATAGTATAACGTGATTCGTTGAATTGCCAGATGGCGCTGTCGGTATTGAACGAGAAGCAGGCATTTCCGGAAAGTTTATAGCTGCACCGGGTAAAAAGATTGTATTCCATGATGGGTTTATGGGCCACTCTGACAATCAATCCGTCGGATGCACATTCTTCAAAGGTGTTTCCTTTGAAATGCATGTTGAGACTTGGGTGCCAGTTGGTGTTGGTGGTTAATGTGCGGTTTTGCCAGGTGGATTGATTCGCTGCTCCATGACGATCGACACGGTAGAAATGGCAGTTCTCCATGGTATAGCCATTCCAGCGGGTAGGCACATTATTGCCTGTAATTTCGGAGAAAATGCCACAACTGCTTTTGCCGAGCAGGTCGCCATCGTCGGTGGTAAGGCTGCCATTGATGTTCGATAGTTTCAGCCCTTTGAAATGAACGTTTTTAATTTCACCCGCATCCTCGGCATGGCAGAAAATGCCGCGACGAATTACCGGAACTTCTTCCGAAAAATTGGTGATTTCGAGGTCCTGAATCAGAATGTTGGATTGGTTAAACATTTTCAGGGTGTAATATTCGTTGCCCTCTGCATCAAGTACAGGAAGGTTTCCGTTGCCATAACTGCTAATCTCGAAGAGGGCATTGCTGTTTTTCAGGTGTTTCACAAAAAGGGATCCCTTAAATACAGAACCTCTGCGGAACACTAACTTATCTTCCGATTTGAAAAAGTGTTGTCCGGCACGTTCCAGTGTTTTCCAGGCTTCGGCTGGCGATAAACCCGATGCTAAATCGTTGCCTTCTTCGGCATCCACATAGATAATGTTGGGTGTGTCGTAAGCCGATGCCGCTGATGCTGTAGCGGTGAATTGTAAATAAGGAGTGTTACCTGAGCTGTTTTCTTTGGAATGATAAAAAGCTTCGACGGCATGGTCCTGCTGAATGCGGTCAGCGACCACCAGTGTGACTGATTGAACTCCTTGTTTGCGGAGATGATTGATGTAGGGTGCCATTTCGACCGTGTAGTATTGGTCAGTTGTGCTTACCCGAAAGGTTCCCACAAAATCGCTGAGCGATGGTTTGCCATTGGCACTACCCCTGAGTGATGTATCGGTCCAGTTTCCAAACGCACTGAACACATCCACCAGTTTCGATGCGTTGGATTTACCATAAATATTAAAGGTCACCGACGAATATTCGGCATTCATGGCGCTGATGTCGAACCGGATATACGACTGCCGGGTGAACTGAGCATCGCGCGAATAGCGGCTTCGCAGTTGCGACTCGGTACCGTAATTGGTTCCCATGTTGGCCCCACTCATGTAGATGTAACCATCGGCTGTAGGATTAATCCGTTGTGCAGCACTTAACTGCGAAATCAGGAGAAAAAAAGTAAGAAGAGTTGTTATTTTAAGCATAGCGAAAATAAGTTGTTCGCTCCGCCGGATAATTATTTTTACCGGCGGAGCGTAAAAGAATTAATTGTAACCTTCGGTTTGCGGGAATCCAGGACCCATGGCATCGATTTGTGTTTGCGGTATCGGCCAGTTCACGTGGATGGGTTTTACATTGAATCGAACCAGTACATCGTTGTCGGAGCCATTGAAATCGATATAATACTCAGCTTTAGGAGCAAAACGGGGGTCGCGGCCATCGGAAACACCATAGCTGGTGCGATTGAAATCGGTGAGTGTCGATCCCGGCCATTTAGTGAAGTCGCCCGCATAGCTTTTCATTTGTTCGAACCAGATGCCGTTTCGTTTCAGGAAGTCCCACCTGCGGCCTTCGAAAGCCAGTTCGCGTGCATTTTCGTCGCGAATCATGTCGAAAGTAACGTTCGATACCGGATTATTACCTGCCCGAACCCAGGTTTTGTTGTAGTAGTACTGCGCTTTTCCCTGATTACCCAGGTGGAAGTAGGCTTCGGCACCTAGCAGGAAGCTTTCGGAAAGGCGGAAAATCATGATATCTTTGAAACTTGAGCTTCCACCATCAGTATCGATGGGTTTGGTCCACAGGTCGGCATACTTTATCGAAGAAGGCAGAATTTGCCGGCGATCGACTTTTGCACGACCGGCTGCCGGGAGGTCGCGGCCAACGATGGTGTCGCCGATTTTTACGGTATAAGGAGTTGTGCCATCGTTGCTGGTGGTCCAGTATTCCATGCCCCCTGCTGCGGCAGGTGTGGTTTTCTTTTCCCGAACGGGTATGGTTATCAGTGCATTGGGATTCTGATAGGTATAGTGGGTCTTGTAATACGCACTCAACCGTTTATCATTAGCGGGATATAAACTCATCAGGTAGCTGTTGGGAAATACCAGTCCCCAGTTACGACCCAGGTTTTCGGTGTTGTAGCGTTGCAATACGCCGTTAACCATCTGATGGGTATAAATCATTTCAAAACCAATACTTATAAACTGTGATCCCAGCCGATGGCCCGATCCACCTCCCCGTTCTTTGTCGAAGTTGAGTGTGAGCAGTGATTCAGACGATTCGAGCAGGTTGGAACGGTTAAATATAGAGGCATTGGTAGGTTCCATCGAATGGGTGTTTTCAATTTCGATGGAGTCGACCTGCAGTGCCACTTCGCTCCAGTTTTGATCCCAGGCAGCTACAAGGGCTTTCATGTGGCGGGCAGCAGCGCGTCCTATTCTGCCGGTATTTTTTTTCTCCACCGTTAAGGGTAATCCACGTATGGCTCTGTCGAGGTCAGAATACATCAGTGAAAATACCGAGTCGCGATGAGCAGGTACGAAATTCATATCGCCGATGTTATCGCGGGTGACTGGTCGGGTAGAAAGATAAAGCCTCGAAAAACGGGAATACAAGCCATAGTAACAATAGGCTCTCCAGAAGGATGCTTCGGCAACAGGATAGGTGGCAGCATCGCCCAGTTTTGCGCCATAATAGATGATTTCGTTCGTGCGCCCAATCATGTAGTATCTTCGGCTCCAAAGGGTGTTATAACACAGGGTGTTGATGTTATTGTTGGTAGGGCTGGGGTCGGTATAACGACATAGAGCTGCATCGTCGCCAGTGGTAAACAGTGCCAGATCGGTGAGCCTTTCGCCCCAAAGATGAGCGGCCAGAAATCCATTTGCATTGCCGGCGGTGACCAGAGCCCGTTCGTAGCGGTACAATGCTACTACCATCTTATCGAGTCCTTCAGGGGTATTGAAAAGTGTGTTGGTCGTAAAGTTCGTTTCCGATTCTTCGGTAAGAAAGTCGCTGCAGCTAAATCCAATCAGCAAACTTAGTAGCAGTACTGTATGGTGAATATGTTTTTTCATTTTTTCAGAATGTTAAATTTAAACCTACGATAATGGATTGTGCTTCCGGGTAACTGGAGGCAGTAAGCTCGGGGCTGTACGACTTAAAGTCGGTGAGAGTGAACAGGTTGGTTCCTGTAAGGTAAATTCTGAGCCGGTCGACACCTGCCTTTTTGATGATAGCCTTCGGCAGGGTGTAACCCAGTGTTGCCGAACGCATACGGAAATACGAAGCATCCTGATAACCCAGCAGGTTGATTTGAGGCACCGATGCAGTGAACTGTGGACGCGGAGC
>JANJXE010000430.1 GCA_024709185.1 Paludibacter sp. | reverse complement strand
TCCTGACCTGCAATTATCGCAGTACGTTGTTCCACAGAAAGCGATTGCTTCTGTAGGTTACCGTGTTAACTATGCTAAAGATAAAATGGCAACAATCATTAACCTGTTCTATTCAGGCGCTGCTTCCTTTGGTTACAGTTTTTCGTATTCGAATGACATGAACGGCGACGGTATTCGTACCGACCTTATCTACATTCCTGCTGCGAAAGGCGATATCAAATTTAAAACCACCGAAGATGAAACCGCTTTCTTTGCATTCATGGAACAGGATAAGTACTTAAGTGCCAACAAGGGTAAATATGCTGAAGCTTACAGTGCACGTGCACCCTGGTTACACAACTTCGACCTTCGTCTGACTCAGGAGTTCAAAGTAAAAGCCGGAAGCACAACCAATACTCTTCAGTTGAACTTCGACGTACTTAACTTTAGCAATCTGTTGAATAGCGAATGGGGAGTTCCGGTGAACATGTCATCGGCTAACAATGGTCAGATCTTGAAATATGAAAGTAAAGATGCCAACAATGTACCTACTTTCTCGTTCAATAAAATCAAAGACAGCCAAGGTAATATGGTTTATCCAACTCAAACCTATACTACCAGTTACAATTACAATAACTTGTGGCAATTGCAGGTTGGTTTGAAATATATCTTCAATTAATATAATGAATTTGAATCTAAAAAAAAGCTGCCTTTCACGGGGCAGCTTTTTTATTTGACTAATTTCCTAATAACTCCCTGGCATGTTGCAGGGCTATAGCACTGGTGGTATCGCCACTAATCATGGAAGCAATTTCCTGCAAGCGTTCTTCGTGAGTAAGTTTACGAATAAAAGTCTCGGTGCGAACTCCCGATTCGTCCTTTATTACCTTGAAATGAGCTTCGCCACGGGCGGCAATCTGCGGAAGGTGGGTGATGGCAATTACCTGCATCGATTGGCTCATGTTCTTCATGATGATGCCCATGCGATGTGCAATTTCACCAGAAATACCTGTATCAATTTCATCAAAGATGATGGTGGGAAGATCGGATTTCTCGGCTATCATGGCTTTGAGTGAAAGCATCAGGCGTGAAATCTCTCCTCCTGAAGCAATCTGTTCGACTGGCTGCAATTCCCGGTTTTTATTAGCAGAAAAGAGAAAACGCACCTTATCGCGACCAAGAAGTGTATATTCAGCAGTTGGTTTTACTTCCACTTCAAATCGGATATTGGGCATGCCAAGTTGCGACAACTGGCTTATCATCTGTTGCTCCACCAGGGCTGTTCCTCCCCTACGCGTAGAACTGAGCTCTGCTGCTTTTACTTCCATGGCTGTAAAAGCTTCCTTCATAGCTTTCTCAGCGTCTTCTATTTGCTCGTCGTAGGAATCAATCGATTTAAGCTGATTACCATATTCCTGACAAAGTTGTACAAGCTCATCGACTGAATTCACCCTAAACTTGTGCTGCAAAGTATACAGGTCGCTCAGGCGATTTTGCACCCATTCCAGGCGCTGCGGATCGAGTTCGTACTGATCCTGTAACCCATCGAGTTCCATTTTGAGTTCTTTCAACTCTATATAAGCACCTGCGAGCCTTTCAGCCTGTTGTTCGCCCAGAGGAAGATAAACCGCTGTTTTCTGAAGCAGGGATTGCGCTTCCTTTAATAATGAAAGTACCGCAGTATCACCATTAAGCAGTTCAACAAGTTGATGCAGAGAAGCACGTATATCACCGGCATGCTCCAGGCGGTTGGCTTCAGCCTCAAGTTCTTCCTGTTCACCTGCCACTAAGCGGGCGTCAGAGAGCTGCTGATACTGAAAACGCACAAAATCAGCTTCGGAAGCAGCCCGGGCAGCCTCATCCTTCAGATATTCAAAAGTGTGTTGTGCCTGCTTCCAGTGCTGATAAAGAGACTGATAGTTTTCCAGCAGCGAAGCATTTCCCACAACGGTATCGAGTACTTCCAGCTGATAGGCAGCATTGGAAAGCAGCAAATTCTCGTGCTGCGAATGAATATCCAGCAAGCGACTGCTCAGGTCTTTGAGTTGATTTAATGAAACCGGTGTATCATTGATAAATGCACGCGATTTGCCGGTTACACTGATTTCACGCCGAATTACACATCCCGAACTATCATTATCAAGCTCATTTTCTTCGAAAAAGCTTCCCAAATGTCGGTACCCTGAAATATCAAATTCAGCTTCTACGATACATTTATCCTTATCCGAAAGGATGGACTTACTATCAGCACGCTGGCCCAGAATAAGCGACAGTGCGCCAAGAATAATCGATTTACCAGCACCTGTTTCACCCGTCATAACGGTAAAACCTGCATCCGGACGCATATCGAGCGAACTGATGAGTGCATAATTGGAGATGTTAAGTGATTTGAGCATTGTTAAGGTTTCATGATGGTTTCGTATCGTTCCGACTGAGCAGGGTTTAAATCTGTCAGTATCTCGATGACTGTTTTCTTTTCCTGCTCAGTAGCCTTTTTGAAAATATTAATTATCTCGTCGGTTTTGGTATCCAGAAAAGTGGTAATAATAACTGATGCCGGTCGGGAGCGATTCGCTTCGCGAATCAGCGGCAGTCCTGTACTTATGCGAGCGCGGGCATTCACCACATTTAAGGTCATCTCATCGAGCCCAAGCCGGTGGTATTCGTATAGAAAATTACGAAATTTACGAAATGCCTCATCGTTGAGGTTATTAATGAGTGCATAGCGGTTTCGTTTGCTCTCGAACGCTCTCCATCCCGGCATATCAAGTGTCTGAGCAGATGCTACCAGTTGTTCGGCTGCCTGAAAATAGGGTGTCCCACCCATGCGGGAAAAACTGTCCATGTCGTAACCAATAATCAGATAGGCATAATAGGTAAGAATGGCTGTAAGATTCGAAGTAACCATATTCTGATTGAATTCCAGCACATCAAATTCCTTATAAGGGAAAACAATATCGTTGTCGCGAAAATTAAGCAGAGTGGTATTATAACTGGCATTGTAAACCGGACGACGCGATTGTACCTGAAGTTCAGCAGTAAAAACATCATTTTCTACTTGTTTAACAATCATAGTCATCGTACATTCAATTTTCTCATCCAGTTCATACGACTGCTCAGTCCAGCGACGGTTGTTGATAAACTCCGTAACTGATTTTTGTAAAGTATTGAAAACAGATTTGTTGGAGCCCTGTACCTGGTCGGAATTGATGGTAAACGTGCAATTAAGCTCCTGGGCCTGAACAGACCCAACAGCAAGAATCAGAAAGAGGAAAATTCTCAACTCAACTCTCATGGGCAACTCTTTTTAAAAAATAAGGGTATTCATTTCCTTAACGATGTCATCAGCCACATCTAGTTTGCTTTTCAGCTCATATTGTTTTTTCAATCCCGAACGATGCAGAATGGTTACTTTGTTGGTATCGAAGCCAAACCCTGAATTTGGATCCTGAAGCGAATTCAACACGATAAAATCAAAGTTTTTCCGTTCCATTTTGCTTAACGCATTTTGCTCCTCATTTTCATTTTCAAGGGCAAAACCCACTAAAAATTGTTCGTGGCGTTTCAACTTCCCAACCTGTGCCGCAATATCGACTGTTGGTTTAAACGTTACATTCAGTGAATCACCTTCCCGTTTAATTTTATACTCACGACGCTCTGCAGGGGTAAAATCGGCTACCGCAGCAGCCAGAATACCACCATCCATTTCGTCCCAGCGACTCAGAACGGCTTTGGCCATCTCCTCTGCAGTTTCTACGTTAATACGCTCAATCGACTTGTTTTGAAGACTTAAACTCACAGGTCCGGCGACCAGAGTGACCTGAGCCCCACGACGTGCACAGGACTCTGCCAGCGCAAATCCCATCTTTCCGGAAGAATAATTACCAATAAAACGAACAGGATCAATTTTTTCGTAGGTCGGTCCTGCAGTTATCAAAATTTTCTTGCCTACCATATCTTTTGGGGCAAAATAATCGTTGATACTACGCACAATGCTTTCAGGATCCTCCATTCGTCCTTTTCCCTCCAAACCACTTGCCAGTTCGCCTACTGCAGGTTCGATGATAATATTACCATATGCTTTAAGGCGGGACAGATTTTCACGGGTGCTGGGGTGCGCAAACATGTCAAGGTCCATAGCCGGTGCCAGAAATACCGGACAACGTGCCGAAAGATAAGTCGTAATCAGTAGATTATCTGCCTGACCGATCACCATTTTAGCCAGTGTATTGGCGGTTACGGGAGCAATTAACATCGCATCGGCCCAGGTACCAAGATCTACATGGCTGTGCCAGTTGCCTGTGTTGGTATCGAAAAAATCGGTTAGAACCGGATTTCTGGAAAGTGTGGATAAAGTCAGTGGTGTTATGAACTCTTTTGCCATTGGTGTCATTACCACTTGTACTTCGGCACCTTTCTGTACAAGCATTCGCACCAGCAGGGCAGCTTTATAAGCTGCAATTCCACCAGTAACACCCAGCACTATTTTTTTATTGGTAAGCATAGCATTCGTTTTATGAAAGAAATTAGTAAGACTCCCTTTTCGCAGAACCACAAAAATACAAAAAGTATTTTGAAATAAATCGCCAATAAATAAAAAGTCACAACGAATAGCTCTATAGAACTACACCTTGTGACTTCCAATTCGTAAATTCAGGAATTATTTGATTTTCTCCCTGAGCGGATTCCGGTAATAAACCTTGTCTTCGATAAACTCCTGAGTTGCCAGCAAACTGGCCTTTGGAAGCTTTTCGTAAAAACGAGAAATCTCAATCTGCTCGCGATTTTCGAACACCTCCTCGATATTTTCCGAAGTATTGGTAAAATCCTGAAGCTTCTTTTCAATCTCCGATTTCAGTTCCACACTGATTTGGTTTGCACGCTTTGCAATAATTTTTACTGTTTCGTACACATTTCCCACGTTTTCACTCAGCGAATTCATATCACGTGAAATCGTATTGGTTGGTGCATTCACTTTTTTGTAATCCATATTATTAAGTTTTTATTCTTTTACTATTTTTTTAGCTTCAGCAAAAATCCGGTCGGCCTGCTTGCGAAATTGTCCTTCAGGATGTTCGTTGATAAAATTGTAATATTCGTCGATGGTATCCCGGTAACGCTCCATCTTTTTATCCTCCACACTCTGAACCGCCTGTTCGTACTTCGATTGCAGTACAATAAATAACAATTCTTCGCGGTATTTGTTGGTAGGGTAATTTTTCAACGCATTTTGTGCAGTAATTACTGCAGATAAATAATTATTTCCGAGATAGTTACCCAAATTAAAATAGAGACGAGAATTTAAAAATTCCTTATAAGCCAGCTTATCGGTGAGCTCATCCATCAGCTTATTGACTTCGGGCACCCTTTCGTTATCGGGGTGCAGGTCGAGAAATTCCTGAAAAGCAGTAAGCGCATCACGTGTTGCAGTCTGGTCGAGTCGTGCATCAGGCGAATCCAGGTAATAGCAATACCCAATCATAAAACGGGCTGTCGTGATATATTTACCCTTTGGATAGGTTTTTACATAGGTTTTGTAATATTCCGAGGCGGTAAAATAGTCTTTCTGACCCATATACGACGATGCCATGTAGTTCAACACGTCTTCCGATCGTTCGGTGCCACGAAAATAACGTGCCACCTCATCGAATAAGGTAGCAGCACGCATGAAATCTTTCTTTTCGAAATATTCCACCGCCTTCGTATATTTTAGCTCAGGGTCGGTACTCTTCAGCAATTGCTGGTATTCACCACAAGAAACCAGAGCCGTGGTAAGTAGTAAAATGAAGATACTTTTTCTCATAAAACGGGTGCAAAATTAATGAAATTATCCGGATTTAAAAAATATATCCGGATTTGTTTATTCGACTATATATTTCTGAAAGCCATTTGAATAGGCTACCTCTGTTGTTCCTGCATCATTAGCATAAATAAGGTAGCATTCCATTTGGGGATCCTGTTCGCAAATTTTCAATGCACTATCCTTTCCCAACACCATAAAAGCAGTAGCATAAGCATCGGCTTTCATACAGGAAGTTGTTATTACTGTGGCACTCAACAACTGATGATCGACAGGATAACCGGTTCTGGGATTAA
>JANJXE010000393.1 GCA_024709185.1 Paludibacter sp. | reverse complement strand
CTTTCTATCCTTCAGTTACTGATCTGCAGAGCTCACTGACCATCTTTAATGCATCATCGAGTGAATTTACACTTAAAGCGATGACTATCGCTTCGGCCCTGGTGCCTGTGGTGGTAACCTACATCTTCTTTGCCTGGAGAGCAATGGAGAAAAAGCAGACCGATATTCAGGATATCAACGACGACAGTCACGCATATTAAAACTTTTTTCATCCAAAAAATGTTATACTATTCTACTGAATATTAAAAACTTACATTAACTTTGCAAAAGCTTATCTGAAAAAGGTTTATTTTACAGTAAACCTTTCGGTTAAGCTTTTGTCTAATGAGGGAATTACTTAAAATGTACTTGTATGAAAACACGTTCTTTACTTGTATTGATGCTGATGACGGTGGTTGTCGGCATGCAGCTCTTTGCTGATGAGAAGGATACACGTCCGCCTACCGAACAACAGGAAAAGGTGATGGTTCTTCCTGAAATGCTCCTGCCGGGAACTCCGGTGTCAGTTTTACTGCACTATGTGTCCACCGATGGCTGTCCCGATTTTAAGTTGGTAAAAGATTCCGTGGTCGGAAATAAAATTTACACCAGTAAGATCCAGATTACAGATTCGACCCGCGCCTGCACTCAGGTTATTACCCCTTTCAAGGTGGTTTTGCCACTGGGTGTTTTGGACGCAGGTACTGAGATTTATTTTGGTGGAAAATTAATTCGGGTCATTAAGTTCAACGAATGCAAACCCAACCGACTGGGACTTGTAGAAGTTGGCAAAAACAGCTGTGAAGGCAAACTGTTAGTACGGGATATTTCCAATCCTGTCTCCTCCGTAGGGCAATGGTTCAGGCTCCCGGCTTCAGCCGAAGCTGCTCAATTGAAGCCCGGCGATAAAGTACGCTTCTTTGCCCTGCCGCTACCACGCGATACAACGAAAACCGATTCCTGTCGTGTTGCTGGTCAGGTGATGTGTTTTGAACTGATTGTTCCTGTTCCTGCTTTTACGCTTTCGGGTGTTGCACTGGCTGGTACCGATACCGTTGTTTCGGGTAGGGTAGTCCTCATCAACAAGGAAAAATACAGGGCAGTGGCCATGACAAATATTGTAAATGGTAGCTATGTGTTTGCAAATATCCCAAAGGGAGAATATACATTGCAGGCTATTCCCGAACGTCCGTTGTACCGTTACTTCCTGCCTACATTCTACAAAGATAAATTACGAATTAAAGAGGCTGATTTCTTTGTGCTGGATGCCGACCTGAAAAATATCGATGTTCAGTTGGTACAGGCAAAAACCCGAACCGGTAATGGTAAAGTGGGTGGCCGTGTTACCTACGAAAAAGACGACCTGCGTGATAGTGTTGCAACCCGTAAACCTTCGTTTGCTCCTGCTGCAAATGCTGCCTACGATGTGAATGTTATGCTCATCGACCGTCTGAATCAGGTGATTGCCTGGACTACTACCAACGAAAATGGCGAATATTCGTTCGATGGCATTGCTACAGAAGGTTACCGTGTTGTGTGCGAAACGACTTCGGCAGATGCTGAATCGGATGTGGTGCTCACTTCTTCGTTAACTACAGCTACTGTGAATCTGGTACTTAAGGCTCCAACTGAAACAACAGCTGTGGATCAGCAAACTGCTGTGTCCTTTAATATTCATCCAACCGTGGTAACCGATTACCTGACTGTTGAATTGAAAGAAGCCTCTGAAGTGAAATTCTTCACGATGCTTGGTCAACAGGTAAAACAGCTTCATCTGGAAGCAGGTGTTCATACGTTGGATGTAACATCATTGCCACGGGGAGTAATGTTGATAGGTGTTGGTAGTACAACACATAAGATATTTAAACGCTGATTATCAGCTTAAAATCAAAAATAACATACGCCGGCATTTGAAAAAATACCGGCGTATGTTATTTTTGATGCAACATTTTTAACCCCATCCGCGTCTGTAGCCTGTTTTTCGTTAATGTGTAATTTATTTTGATAAGCGTATGAAAACCTTCAAACAGTTTGCAATTTTAGTTTCTTTAGTAGGAGTGTTCACTGCATGCAGTGATATGAATGATGACGAGCTTTCGCTCGATAAGTATTGGGTCGATATTGCAACCGTTAAGAATCCCGAGCTTAAAAATGTTTTCTTTTTGCAACTCGACGACAGTACCCTGCTTTGGACGGCTGCCTCGGCGTTTCACAATTACAAACCCACCGACGGGCAACGGGTGATTGCCAATTATACCCTGCTGTCGGATAAACGCCCAACCGGAATGTATTCCTATGATGTTCGCCTGAACGATGTGTACGAAGTGCTTACCAAGCCTTTGTTCAACATCACTCCCGCTACACAGGACAGTATAGGTAACGATCCTGTGGAGGTGACCAATATCTGGATTGGAAGCAAGTACCTCAATGTGGAATTTGCTTTCTATGGTAATGATAAAATTCACTTTATCAATCTGGTAAAGGATGATTCGAAAACCTATACCGATGGGAAAGTACATCTCGAATT
>JANJXE010000300.1 GCA_024709185.1 Paludibacter sp. | reverse complement strand
AAAAATGAGAAACCTAGTAAAATCAATACTAATCGGGCTGATATCAGTGGTTGTAGCATCCTGTCAGAAAGAGGAACTCCGCGTTTATTTCCCGACCTCTATGCCTGTATTTGATGCAGCATCAGTTGCTGAGAGAACCATTATGTATGGTGATTCCATTTCATTGTCGGTTGATGTTTCTGATCCATTAACACCACTTTCTACCTTAAGTATAAAAATAGTTGTTGGTGATGAAATTGTGACGTCTGAAAAGGTACGAACCAAAGGCCAGGAAGCTACTTATTCACAGAAATACTGGATTCCTTTTGTAGCACGCATGCCTCAAGGTGCTGAAGTTGAAGTTCATTTAAGCCTGGAAAATGTGGAAGGAACCAAAAAGGATACAATCATTGCCAGTACCATTGCATCGAGACCAGAAATTCCGACAATTTATTTGGTAACATCCAGCAAAACAGTTGAACTAAAACTAACAGATGCCGCTAATCATATCTATTCCGCCAACGGATTAACATTTGGGAATGACATTTCATTTCGACTGGCCACCATCGTGAATCGTTTTAATAAGATTGACTGGAGCAACCCTGCAAACATGGTGTTTGGTTCGATTAACGGACAATTCGGACTTGCTGAAGTAACCATAAATGGGACAACTGCCAGTGTTACAGGTGATATGTTAAAACTGTATGATCCTACTTTAATTGGATTCAAAAAAATCACGCTTGACTTATTTAACTTCACAATTGCAGGTGAAGGTGATAAACTGATGCCTGCTACCGCCATGAATATTAACTCTTTTGGTACTGTACAGCTTACCTCGATTGATCATATGAACGTAGCCAAAAAAGAAGATTGGAAAAGTGCTGTTATGTACCTTGGTGAAGGCACAGAAATGACGATAAGCGGACTAAGCAACGTGGCAAACTGTATGAATCCTACTTTCTTTGAACCTACGGGAGGTAATAAAGTTAAATTTTTAGGCAAAACAGGTATTTACACTGTTTACTTTCATCCAGGACTGGAGTATGTTTTTGTTGAACAACCAAATGCAGTCTATCCGGATGCCTTGTGGCTGGTAGGAGTAGGATCAGGTCCTGCTCGCACTCCTGGTGTTAAAACATCTTCCTGGAACTGGAACTCTCCGTTGGAATATCATTTCTGCCGAAAAATTTCAGACGGAGTTTTTGAATCAGTATTCTATGCTGAACACGAAGTGGAGCCTACATCAGCTGAGCCTTGGCGATTGACCTTTGGTGTAAAATTTATGCACCAACGAGGCTGGGGTGGGGAAGAGAGTTCACAGTTTTATCAGTTACCATCGAACGGATATTTATTCTCTCCATCGCCAAATGACGTGGGCAACTTTGCCGGAACTGCTGCGTTTAAAAATATTCCCGGAATTTATAAATTCAGACTTGATATTACGAATAAAGTAAGTACTTTTGAGAAAATTAAGTAGGTAAATCAATCTAATCATCCGGTAAGTACTTACTTATCGGATGATTTTTGTAAGTTATACTAATGAAAAACACGTTCATTTTAACACTGTTGCTGGTTTTTATGATGCTGAGTTGTAAGGACCCAAATGCCCCGGATCCTGATCCATTACCTGATCAAACTGACTCAATAGGAGATGTAAGGCTTTGGGTGACAACCGGCAACGAAAGTTTTTTACATGCCTGGCAAAAACCAATTAACTTTTCACGGGATATTGGAAATTTTACAATTGTCCTTGATTCAACTATTACATATCAGCAAATGGATGGATTTGGTGCTGCTCTGACAGGCTCATCGGCCTTTCTTATTAATCAGCTAAAAGCATCCGACCGGAAGGCTTTGTTGGAGGATTTATTTGATCCACAAAAAGGAATTGGGATCAATTATCTTAGAATTACTATGGGCTCCTCCGACTTCTCCATTGGTACGTATAGCTATTGTGATCAAGCAGACATTACCAAATTTGCAATTCCTGAACGCGACAGAACCGATCTGATTCCTGTTTTAAAGCATATTTTAACAATCAATCCTTCTATTAAAATTCTGGCTAGTCCATGGAGTGCACCTGCCTGGATGAAAACTACGAACTCGATGAACGGTGGAAGTTTGAAAGGAAAATCGGTGTACACTGATTTTGCAGAGTATTTTGTACGATACATTAAAGCTTTTGCAAATGAAGGGATTACAATTGATGCTATTACCATTCAAAACGAGCCTATGCATGAAACTACAGGGTATCCCACTATGAAAATGCTTTGGCAGGAACAAAATGAAATCATCCGGGAATATCTGGGTCCCAAATTTCGGGAAAATGCCATCAAAACAAAGATTATTATCTGGGATCATAATTTTGATATGTCGTATTATCCCATGAATATATTAAACGACCCACTGACCCGACAGTATGTGGATGGTACGGGCTGGCATGGATACGCTGGCACAGCTTCAGCGATTGATGTGGTTCAGGAAAAACATCCCGACAAAAATGTATATTTTACAGAACAATCGGGTGGGGGATGGAACACAGACACACGAATGGGAAATATGTTTTGGTACATGCGAGAATTTCTGATGGCATCAGTGAACAGGGGTTCCAAAAACTTCCTGATGTGGAATCTGGCACTTAACGAGCAAAATGGACCAACCACTACCTCTGGTGGCTGTCATAATTGCAGGGGTGTTGTAACGATAAACGCCGATGGAAC